>CANRDH010000164.1 GCA_947629295.1 uncultured Clostridia bacterium | reverse complement strand
TTGTATATACAAACGAGGAAGGTGTAAAGCAGGGTATCAATCCCTTTGACCACGGTGCAGCATATACCGATATTATGAAAACTCAGGCATTGAAGCAGGCACTTACAAAATACGGCTTTACCGCCGCATTCGGCGGCGGCAGACGTGATGAGGAAAAATCCCGTGCAAAGGAGCGTATATTTTCCTTCAGAAATTCGGCACAGGCATGGGATCCGAAAAATCAGCGTCCCGAAATGTGGAAGCTCTATAATACAAAAATCAACAAAGGGGAAAGTATCCGTGTTTTCCCCATTTCAAACTGGACGGAAAAGGATATCTGGCAGTATATTAAGCGTGAAAATATAGATATTGTTCCTCTGTATTTTGCTGCGGAACGTCCTGTTGTTTATCGTGACGGAAATATTATTATGGTTGATGACGACAGATTTCCGTTAAATCCGGGCGAGAAACCTGTTATGAAGTCCGTGCGTTTCAGAACGCTCGGCTGCTATCCGCTCACCGGCGGCGTGGAATCAACAGCAAGTACTCTTGATGAGATAATTGAAGAAACGCTAAGCTCCGTATCGTCGGAGCGTACCTCAAGAGTAATTGACAATGAGGCGGCAGGCAGTATGGAACGCAGAAAAAGAGAGGGGTATTTCTGATGAACGGTTTACTTAAATTTATAACCTGCGGAAGTGTTGATGACGGAAAGTCAACGCTTATAGGTCATATTCTTTATGATGCAAAGCTGTTATATGCGGATCAGGAAAAGGCTTTGGAGCTTGACAGTAAGGTAGGAAGCAGAAGCGGCGCTATAGATTATTCATTGCTGCTCGACGGACTTATGGCGGAGAGGGAACAGGGTATAACGATAGATGTTGCATACAGATATTTTACGACCGATAACCGCAGCTTTATTGTAGCCGATACTCCCGGGCACGAGGAATATACAAGGAATATGGCTGTGGGTGCTTCATTTGCCGACCTTGCCGTTATTCTTGTTGATGCATCACAGGGCGTTCTCAAGCAGACAAGACGTCACGCAAGAATATGTAAGCTTATGGGTATACGCTATTTTGTTTTTGCGGTAAATAAAATGGATTTAGTTGATTACAGCAAAACAAGGTTTGACGAAATTCAGGGGCAGATTAATATTCTTAAAAATGAGCTTTCTCTTGACAGTGTGCATATCATTCCCGTATCCGCAACAGAGGGGGATAATGTTACCGTTAAATCAGATAATATGCCGTGGTACAGCGGTGTATCACTGCTTAAATATCTTGAAAAAATTGATACGGACTCCGAAAACAAAGAGGAAGGCTTTTATATGCCCGTGCAGAGAGTCTGCCGTCCCGACCATACTTTCAGGGGCTTTCAGGGTCAGATCGAGGCAGGCGGTATAAACGTCGGAGAAGAGATCACCACTCTTCCCAGCAATGAAAAAGCGAGGATAAAATCAATTTTCGTTGCAGGCAAGGAGGAGAGTGCCGCCTTTGTCGGTCAGCCCGTGACAATTACTCTTGATAAAGAGGTTGATGTTTCAAGGGGCTGTGTTATAGTCAAGGACGCGAATATTGCACCTTACAAAAGACTTACTGTTTCTCTTTTGTGGATGGACGACGAGCCGCTCACCATAGGCAGGGATTATCTTGTAAAACTCGGCACAAAGACCATTTCCGCCATTCCCACGAAGCTTGAATATGCAGTTGATGTCAATACAGGAAAACATATACAGGCGGAAAGCCTGACGAAAAACGGTATTGCCGTTTGTGAGCTTCTGCTTTCGGAGGCGATAGTGGCTGATTTGTTTTCACAGCATAAAACTCTTGGAGAATTAATACTTATCAACCGTGTAACAAATATGACATCCGCCTGCGGAGTTGTTGAAAATCTCAGCGAAAAGGGCGGTGCATTTTCTGACAGAGCTTCCTTTAAATCGGGAACGCTTGAAGCAAGAGGAGATATTTTTGAAGAATTTTATTATGACAACAGCAGTCTTAATGTTCTTAAATATCAGCCTGTTGACAAGACATACACTGTAGGAGATGAGATCCCGACTCAGGGTGAAAGCTACAAATATCCCGACAGCTTTGATATAATTATTCTGCGTGACGGAGTTGCCGTTAAGGTTCGCGATAGAAGAATTAATAAAATTATCCCGACGAAGGAATATAAATACGGCGACGTGCCAATTGTCAACGGCAGAGGATTTGAGATTCTTGCCGCAAGCGATAAGGAGGTTTCAGACTTCCTTAATGAATATTCACGGCTTAACGAGGAAGGAAAGAAGCAATTTTTTGCGAAATGGCTCAGGTTTGATACATACCGCAAGGTTGTAATAAAATAAAAGAATATATTATAAGATCAGCTGCCGCGTTAAGCCCGATATGCTTAAGCGGCAGCCACTAATTTGTATATTTATCGATTACAGTAAATTTTCTTTTTCAAATGCCTGTCGTAAATCCTCAATGATATCTTCAATGTCCTCAATTCCTACACTGAAACGGAAAAAACCATTGTGAAATTCCTTGGGATAGAGGTATTGTCTTTCATCATTTTCTCCGATAAAAACAATCAGGCTTTCATCATGCCCGAGAGAAACGGCTGAGGTTATTACCTTCAGGTGGCTTACAAAACGATTATATGTATCATGGTCTGCATTCAGTCCGAAGGACAGAACACCGCCGAATCCCGGTGACATCTGTGAAGCCGCAATGCTGTGCCCCTTGTGTTCCTCAAGTCCCGGGTATGCAACAAAGCTTACCCCCTTAACAGTTTTTAGATACTTTGCAGCTTTGAGTGCGTTTTCGTTATGCTGACGCATTCTCAGCGGCAATGTAACTGCCCCCCTCATAATCAGCCAAGCATTAAAGGGACTTATAACCCCTCCGAGATTAACCTGTGACTGTCCCCTTATAATATCAAGCTGCTCTTTTCTTCCGATTATGGCGCCGCCCATAGCGTCACCGTGACCGTTTATATACTTTGTAAGGCTTTCTATGCAGAAATCCGCCCCAAGCTCAATGGGACGTTGATTATACGGTGAGGCAAAGGTATTGTCAACCGATAAAAATGCGCCGTTTTCATGAGCAATTTCAGCGATTGCTCTGATATCGGAAATGGTCAATGTAGGGTTGCCGGGGGTTTCAATATGTATAAGCTTAGTGTTTGGCTTTATTGCGGCACGGACTGCGTTGAGGTCGGACGTGTCCGCAATAGTCGTTTCTACATTGAATTTATTATTGAAAAGCTCATTAAGCAGGCGATATACTGCTATATAGGTTATGCTCGAAAAAATTACATGGTCGCCGCTTTTAAGAAGTGCAAAGAATAAACCCGATAAGGCGGCTACTCCGCTTGCAAGGACAACACAGTCCTCTCCTCCCTCGAGCGAAGCTAATTTTTCCTGCAAGTATTGTTGATTTGAACCACCGTTCCTTGTATACAGATTTTTATCCGCACTGCTCCAGTTAAGGTCACTCGGATCATAGGGCAGCTCATAGCTGTTAGCCATAGTTATAGGTCTTTTGATAGCACCTGTTTCACCGTCAACATCATTTCCTGTATGTACTGCTCTTGTTTGAAATCCGTATTCATTTCCATAGATTCTCTTTC
>CANRDH010000163.1 GCA_947629295.1 uncultured Clostridia bacterium | reverse complement strand
GTCTGGATGTACTTTGACGAAGTAATGGAAAACCTTTCCCTTAATAAACGTGCCGTATATTATATAGTTTCAATCACTTTTTTGATTATAGCACTGTTGATATTATTTAACAGTCCCATGGATTCGGCAGCGAAGCTTTCATGGATGCTTTTAATAGCCGTATTCCCGCTTTTCGGAACTATATTCTATATATGGACACAAGTTGAAATGGGACACCGATCAATAAAGCACAAACTCAATATACTTGAAAAAAAAGGGGTAAAAAGTCTAAAACAAAATACCGAGGTTTATAAAAATCTTTTGAATATTTCCCCCGAATCAGGTGCTCTTAGTAAATACCTTTATGAAATAGGAAACGCACCCGTATATACGAATACGGAAATAAAATATTTTCCTATAGGCGAAGATAGTTTTCCGTATATGTGTGAAGCAATAGAAAAAGCTGAGAAATTTATATTTATCGAATACTTCATAATCGAAGAGGGTTATATGTGGGGTACAATACTCGAACTTCTTGCAAAAAAGGTAAGACAGGGAGTTGACGTTCGGGTTATGTATGACGGAACCTGTGAGTTTACTACTTTGCCATACTATTATCCGAAAAGACTTGAATCTCTCGGAATTAAATGTCAGATGTGGGAACCGATAAAACCGGTACTTACCTCGGCATACAATTACAGAGATCACAGAAAAATCCTGGTTACAGACGGTAAGACAGCATTTTCCGGCGGTGTAAACCTTGCAGATGAGTATATCAATCATATAGAAAGATTCGGTGTATGGAAAGATACATCTATTATGATAAAAGGAAGTGCAGTAGATAGCTTTACACTTATGTTTTTACAGATGTGGAATGTAAAAAGACATGATGATGAGGACTTTACCGCATTTATTAATCTGTATGACAGAAATATAAAGGCGGACGGTTTTATAATACCGTATTGCGACTCTCCCCTATCTGATCAGAAAATTGCCGAACGTGTGTATATGGATATCCTCTATACTGCAAAAAAATACGTATATATAATGACTCCGTACCTTGTGCTTGACGACGAACTAACAACGTCTTTGTGTTATGCTGCCCAACGTGGAGTTGATGTAAGGCTGATTCTTCCCGGGATACCGGATAAGAAGGCCATATGGGCATTATCGAAAAATCACTACAAACGACTAATCAGGGATGGTGTTAAAGTATACGAATATACCCCCGGTTTTATTCATGCAAAGACTTTTCTTAGTGATGACAATAAAGCGGTAGTCGGCTCGATAAATCTTGATTACAGAAGCCTGTATCATCATTTTGAATGTGCGGCTTATATGCACGGTATTCAGTGTATTGAAGATATCAAAGATGATTTCAGCAAAACCTTTGCAGAATGTAAAGAAGTAACTTTTGAAACAATAAAAAAAGAAAAAGCGTTAATGAAAATGACAGGAGCAATATTAAAGCTTATTGCTCCGCTGCTTTAAAAAAACGGCTGCAGCGTCAGACTCACCCAAGCCCGGCACTGCAGCCATTTTGTATTTTTATTTAATTGATCTTTTCAAATCTCGGAACTTGTTTTCCGTCCACATCAACATACTGATAGAATATAGCGGCAGGTCTTGCCCACGTTTTTCCCTCTCCGCCGACTTCTTTATATATTACAAGCTCCTCGGAGCTTTCGCTGTCCTTTGCAAGACAGATAAACTCATACTCTCCGCCCTTGAAATGACGATACCTTCCCGGTGCGCCAACCTCGGGGAGTGGCTTAACCGGCTCTTTTTCGGTTTGCTGAGCTGTCTGCTCGCTTACATTCTTGTCCGCAGCTTCACTGTCAGTGATATCACCGGGATACTCGGGTGCGTCACCGTTTGTCAGGACAAGAACTCTCGTGCCGTGTGCCGGAATATGTATGCTTACATGATTGCCGTTTATATCATATGCGGTTTTTCCGTCATATACATCATAAAGCTTTGAACCGCCGTCAGTGTTAAAATCAAGATTGAAGTCACTGTCTGAGAGATTTACGACAATATATACAGTTTCGTCCTCAAACTTACGCTTGAAAATCAACTGCTCATTTCTTATAACAGTATTTTCAAAACTGCCGTATTTAAGCGCCTTATATTTTCTTCTTATCGCACCCAATCTGCATACATGACGGTAAAGCTCATTATCCTCTATATCCTCAACATTGACGCAGGGACGGAGCGGATAATCATAATCAACATTGTTTTTCTCTCCGCGGATACCCCATTCACTTCCGTAATATACCGACGGAACACCGGGCATGAAATACGCCATTGTATAGCAGTTCTTTACATTATCAAATTCCTTGACAGTGCTTGCAACACGGTTTACATCATGGTTATCAACGAAATTGTAGGTGTATATGTTATGATATATACCGCCGTTTCCAAACTGACGGTTGAGGGAATGTGCGATTTCAAAATAGTTGTGGTCATTGTGAGAGGAATAAATTCCCTTATAGCACTCGTAGTTTGTACATGAATCAAGAAGGTCCGGATTTGCAAGACGCGCATAATCTCCGTGTATAATTTCTCCCATAAGCCAGAATTCGGGATTTCTTGACTTGCAGAAATTCTTGAGATCCCTGAGAAAATCCTGGTCCATGCAATATGCAACATCAAGCCGCAGACCGTCAATCTTGAATTTTTCCATCCACATACTTACGGCATCAAAAATATGTTTCTTAACATCGGGGTTTCTCAGGTTAAGCTTTACGAGGTCATAATTACCCTCCCAGCCCTCATACCAGAAAGGATCGCCCCACGGACTGTTTCCGCCGAAATCTATTCTCTGAAACCATGAGCAGTACGGCGAGTCCTGCTTTTTCTCCTGTACATCCTTGAATGCCCAAAAGCCTCTGCCGACATGATTGAATACGCCGTCAAGCACAATTTTTATTCCGTTCTCATGCAGTTTTTCGCAGATCTTAGCAAAGCTTTCGTTATCTCCAAGACGGTTATCTACATTATTATAGTCGTTGGTATCATATCCGTGAGTCGTTGACATAAACAAGGGACCAAAATATATTGCATTGACATTCATTTCCTTAAGGTGAGGAATGAAGTCAATAACCTTATCAAGACGATATTCCTTTTTTCCGTCGTTTACTCTCGGTGCTCCTGCAAAACCCAATGGGTAGATATGATAGAACACAGATTCATTAACCCAATACATAATATTCTTTCCTTTCTATATCAAAAAAGTAAAATTAATCATTGACTGCTTACCACAGCCCTATTATTATAGCATACTTTTACATAAACTGCAAGTAGATTTTTGATTTTTTTGGTAAAAACAACAATAGTTATGGAGTCGAATAATCTGCTTTCTGCCAATTGACGGATTCTGACAAAGTTTCATCGGATTTATGTGTAACATATACAATCTACATACCGTCCCTTATCCGTTCTGAACTTATTGAATAAAATCGTCTGAAAAAATACTCGGAACCGCAGATTCACCCACGGTTCCGATAGTATTATAATAAATGTGTTTATCAGGTGGTTTTCATCCCGGTTTTTGCCTCAAATTCCGCAACCGTCATTTCTGCTTCATCTGCAGCTTGCGAAACCGTCAAAATTCCTTTTTTTACCAGACCCAT
>CANRDH010000162.1 GCA_947629295.1 uncultured Clostridia bacterium | reverse complement strand
GAGGATTCTTACAATGTGTGCCAGAATTGCGGTACGAAGAAGGGTCTTGGTGCTTCATTTTGTGATAAATGTGGAGCGGTAAGGCAGGTCGGGATGGCTTTCTGCCAGAATTGTGGTAATAATCTTGATGTCCAGCAGAGTGCAGCACAGAATACGTCACCATATGCTCAGCAGACAACTGCTCAGCAGTATCAAAGTGTTGCTCAGATGAATAATGCGCAGTATCTTCCGGCTAAGAAGTTTTGCAGAAACTGCGGTTCTCAGGTTATGAATAATCAGGTTATCTGCACAAAATGCGGTGTCAAGGTAGGTCAGGGTACCTCTTTCTGTCCGCACTGTGCGGCTCCTGTTCAGCCGGGTGCTGTTGCCTGCCAAAGTTGTGGACAGAGTCTTAAAACTTTCGATGTTGGCAGTTATTTCAAAGAATTTTATGAAAACTTTGCTTCCATTTTCAGAACTTCCGATATAAAATCGCTTATTTTTGATTACGGTGCAATTTTTGCAAGTGTGCTCATATTCATACTTTCCTTTATTCCTTCCATGGAAGCTGTAGCTAGTGGATGGGGTGTGTCGAGTGTAGCCGGTACAAACATTTACGGTAATAACGGTTTCTGCGGTTTTCTGTTGGTACTTGCATTCATTACCGCTATCGCACGTTTTGAGCCGAATATAAATAAATTTGTAAATACAAATCAGCAGTTGGGTAAGTTTTATGTTTTTGTTACACCCGGATTGATGTTGATTAGTTTGGTTATAACAATTATTAATGTTATAAGTGCCAATGCTGCATTATCCGTCTATAGCTATGGAGTGTCTTCATATGGTGTTTCAGTAGGTGTATACTTTAACTTCTGGGGTTGGCTTATTATAATATTTACAGTTGCTGCCGCTATAACAGCAGTGCTGTCATTCCTGAGAAAGGAAAATAAAATAAAACTTTAATTTACATTACCGTTTTCAAACCGTACCTGATTTTTTAGGTACGGTTTTATTTTTGCGGTGTCTGTTATTTCCAAAATAGTATACATATTATAGCAAAAATATTTGTAAATATTATACAAATAAATAAATTATTTCCAAAATTAAAATTGGGTGACAATTCCATTTGACATGGTGTAGCAATTGGTGTTATACTTACATTACAGCTTAAATGTGAAATGTCTTTTATTATGTATGTTTCCGTCAGGAGTGGTTGTAATGAATATTAACGGTTTTGTTCTTGAAAAGGATAATATTGCATATGGGTCTGATGACGGGGAGGATTTTGTTTATGAAAGTAAACCCGTTTATTGTGCAATCAAAAGGTTTTTCGGAATATTATTATCTCTTATTGCTATTATAGTATTAAGCCCTCTTTTTCTGGTAGTCGCTTTTCTTATTTCTGTGTGGGACGGTAAGGGAAAACCTATATTCGTTCAGAAGCGCTGCGGTAAAAACGGCAAAATTTTTAAGCTTTACAAATTCAGAACAATGTGTATAGATGCAGAGGAGAAAAAAGACAGCCTTCGTGAACTCAACGAAATGGACGGTCCTGTTTTTAAGATACGCAACGATCCGCGTATTACAAAAATCGGTAAATTTCTCAGGGCTGCAAATATAGATGAGCTTCCACAGCTTTTTAATATTCTTAAGGGTGATATGGCTATCGTTGGCCCCCGTCCGGCACTTCCGGAAGAGGTTAAGCAATACAGCAGCAGCGACAGGCTCCGCTTGCTCGTTACTCCGGGACTGACATGCTACTGGCAAATACGTCCCGACAGAAATGATATGTCGTTTGCGGATTGGATGCAGCTTGACAGAAAATATATTCTCGACAGAAACCTCTTGCTTGATATAGGACTGATTTTCAGAACGGCATATTCAATTATACGTCATCACGACGGAAGATGATATGCTGCGTATGCTGTTATGATTATTTAACTTTTGGAATAAACCGAATAATCTCATAGAGTTGCCGGATAAGCTTAGCTTAGTTCGACGGCTCTTTTTTTAGAGGTAACGGAACTGCTTTCTGCCGACGATAGGCCGGATTTTAAATATTATTGTTAAAATTTTATAAATCTGCCAAATAATACTTGATTTTTTATCAAAAAGGGTATACAATATATTTAGCACTCGAGGGTAGAGAGTGCTAAATATATTTTAAATTATGATTATGCTGTAAGGAGGCAATAATTATGACAATCAAACCATTACTCGACAGAGTTGTTGTAAAGGCTGAGGAAGCCGAAGAAACAACAAAAAGCGGTATTGTACTTACTGCTGCTTCACAGGAAAAGCCTCAGTTTGCTACCGTTGTGGCAGTAGGACCGGGCGGAATGGTTGACGGCAACGAAGTGACAATGTATGTTAATGTAGGCGATAAGGTTATAACAAGCAAGTACTCGGGCACAGAGGTAAAGGTTGACGAACAGGAGTATACAATAGTTCGTCAGTCGGATATTCTTGCTGTTGTAGAATAATTCAGAAAAATTAATTCGGAGGTAATCAGTTATGGCAAAACAGATAGCATACGGAGAGGATGCAAGAAAGGCTCTCCTCAGCGGTATTGATCAGCTTGCAAATACCGTGAAAATAACGCTTGGCCCCAAAGGCAGAAATGTAGTTCTTGACAAGAAGTTCGGCGCACCTCTTATCACAAACGACGGTGTTACAATCGCTAAGGAAATTGAGCTTGACGACCCCTTCGAGAATATGGGCGCACAGCTTGTTAAAGAGGTTTCCATAAAGACAAACGATGTTGCAGGAGACGGTACAACAACCGCTACACTTCTTGCACAGGCTCTTATCCGCGAGGGTATGAAGAATGTTACGGCAGGCGCTAACCCGATGATTCTTAAGAAGGGTATAAGCAAGGCTGTAGATACTTCTGTTGAAACACTTAAGTCTAATTCAAAGCAGGTTGAGGGCTCAAAGGATATAGCAAGAGTTGCTACGATCTCCGCCGGCGATGAGGTTATCGGTAACCTTATTGCAGAGGCAATGGAAAAAGTAGGAAATGACGGTGTTATCACAGTTGAGGAATCAAAGACTGCCGAAACATACTCTGAAGTAGTTGAAGGTATGATGTTTGACAGAGGTTACATCACACCCTATATGTGTACAGACACAGATAAGATGGAAGCAGTTATAGACGATGCTCTTGTACTTATTACAGATAAGAAGATATCTAATATTCAGGAGATACTTCCGATTCTTGAGGAAATCGTAAAGACAGGCAAGAAGCTTGTTATTATCGCTGAGGATATCGAGGGTGAGGCTCTTACAACACTTATCGTCAATAAGCTCCGCGGTACATTCACCTGCGTTGGTGTTAAGGCTCCCGGTTTCGGTGACAGAAGAAAGGAAATGCTTCAGGACATCGCTGTTCTTACAGGCGGTACGGTAATTTCCTCAGAACTCGGTCTTGAGCTTAAGGATACGACCCTCGATCAGCTCGGAAGAGCTCGTCAGATAAAGGTTGACAAAGAAAATACTGTTATCGTTGACGGTGCAGGCGAACAGGCTGATATCAAGGCTCGTGTTGCTCAGATTCGTGCGCAGATAGAAACAACAACCTCTGATTTTGACAGAGAGAAGCTTCAGGAGCGTCTTGCAAAGCTTGCAGGCGGTGTTGCAGTTATCAAGGTCGGTGCGGCTAC
>CANRDH010000161.1 GCA_947629295.1 uncultured Clostridia bacterium | reverse complement strand
TATCCCGTGAAAGCAAAGGGTATTACAAACGTTACTATCAATTTTATAAAATTACTGTATATCGTTGTCGGGTACTTTGCAAATTCATTCATACCGTAAACCATCTGAATGATAAAGCCACTGCTCTTTATCCAAAATGCGACCGCCGCTGTCCCTATCTTTATCGCCGTATATATCAAAGCGGAAAACGGTATTACAAGTATGAATAAAATAACACTGAGCGGTGTTATGTATAACCCTGCACTCGGTGCAGCATAAATCATAAGACATATACCGACAACAAGCTCACCCACCGCATCTATTTGAAATGTTTCGGCAATTACATGAAAAAGCGGATTGATAGGTCTTGTAAGATATTTATCAAAATCGCCCTTGCGTACTATAAAATATCCTACACACCACAAATTATCCGTCAGAAGATGATCAAGTCCCTTCGGTATCTGAGAAAATCCGTATATAAATACAATCTGCTCGAACGTAAAACCGGCAAGCTGCGGTATCTGCGAAAATATTATGAATATAAATGCAATGCCTATAGCCTGATCAATAAGAAAGCTTACTGCCCCGGTGAGAAAATCCGCTTTATACTCCATAAGACGCTTTAAATTCTGTGCAACAAGTATTCTGTATATTTTTAATGCCCTCCGCATACCTTAACCTCCCTGCACACTCAGCTTCTTTATCGCTCCAAGCCATATAAGCTTTGAAATACCATATATGATAATCGCCCATACAGCCTGAATACCAAGCCTGAAAATTATTTCGCTTGTATCGTATTTTCCCATATAAATCATGACAGGAGTATAGCTCATCGATGAGAAAGGCATATATTCAAGAACAGTCCTGAGCCCGTCCGGCATAAATGCAAGAGGAATGAGCGATCCCGACAGAAAGTTTACTATGCTGTTTTTGAGTATGCCCATACCCCACAGATTTTTTACATAGAATGCCATAAACCCAAAACACAGATTTACCCTGAAAGCAACAAGATAGGCCAGCACTACGCTTAAAAGAAATAACAACAAATTTATAGGATTAAACATTACCGTACCCAAGGTTATGTATCTGTATATCTCCAGACCGATTATTACGGGAAATGCAAACGTAACAGTTCTCATTGCCGTTCCGCCAAGTTCGGTTGCAAGATAGCTAAGATCCATATTAACGGGCTTGATAAGCCGCATTGCAATACTTCCGTCCTTTATCTCCTCGGCTATGTCATTGCTTACAGTGCTGAAAGTAACCTCACCGGCAACATTCGACAGGAAAAGATACAATACCATATCGCTCATGGTAAAATTCATGAATGTTTCTCCGCCGGATGCCATAAATACGGACTTCCACAGATAATACATTACAAAGCAGTATATCAGACCGCCGATGATAAACCCAAGAAAATTCATCCTGTAAACTATAAGATTCTGTACGCCTGCCCTTACAAACGGCATATACTGTTTTCTTATCTTATTCATTCTCACCCGCCCCCTCTTTATACAGGCGGCGGATAATTTCCTCTATATCCGCATCCTTTACGGCTATATCCTTTACTTTTGTAAGTGACAGCGTATGGTTAAGCATATCACCCACGGGCATGGAATCACTGTTGAAGCGTATAGTGAAAACATTTTTGTCATTCTTGATACTTATATCATCGTCACTTAATTTCAGTCCCCTGCGGAAAGCTTCAGCCGTAAGATCTGAAGCAGGATCAGCCTCAAAAGTAAGCTCACGCATCTGTCCGTAATTCTTCTTGAGTTCCCTGAGTGAGCCGTCATATACGTTCCTGCCGTGGTCTATCATAACGATACGGTCGCACAAAAGCTCAATATCGCTGATATCATGTGTTGTTAGTATAACGGTTGTCTGCTCCTCCTTATTGATTTTCATTATAGCGCGGCGTATATTGTCCTTGACAACAACATCAAGACCTATAGTAGGCTCATCAAGAAAAAGCACCTTCGGACTGTGAAGCATGGATGCCGCTATATCAGCTCTCATACGCTGACCGAGAGAAAGGGTACGAACAGGTGAGCTTATAAAATCCTCAAGCTCAAGCACCTCATTAAGAAATGCCATTCTTTCCCTGAATCTGTCCTCACCTATCTCATATATCTCCTTGAGAACAGTATAGGTTTCCACAAGCGGCAAATCCCACCATAGCTGTGTACGCTGTCCGAAAACGACACCTATCTCCTTGACATATTTCTTTCTGTCAACGGTAGGATTTTTGCCGTTTATGGTACAGCTTCCCGAAGTGGGAGTAAGTATTCCCGTAAGCATTTTAATAACCGTGGATTTTCCGGCTCCGTTCGGTCCTATAAATCCGAGTACCTCACCCTTTGCAACTTCAAAGCTGATACCGTCAACGGCCGCTATAATTTCATGCTTGGGACTGAAAAGTGCCTTCACAGCACCTTTAAGTCCCGGATCTTTAATAACCTTTTTAAATTCTTTCCTTAAATTATTTACACTTATCATAATTATTTCTCCATTGATTGTTACAACACAAAACTTTCCTGTTTTCTTTCAATACATAACTATGAATTAGGTCTTCTGTAGAAGTTTCCCATTACCTCCTCAGATTTCATTACGTTTATAAAGCAATTCGGGTCACATTCTTTGATTTTTGAAATTACTCTGCGTATCTCATCGGAGGAAACCACAGAATAGATCATGTTTCTCTCCTTGCCCTTATAAAGACCGACGCCCTTGAAAAGCGTACCGTCATGGTTCGTACATTCCTTTATTACACCATATACCTCTTCGGGTTTTCCTGTTATTATAAACAGGGTTTGCTTCTGATACCTCTTATACAAAAGCTGTATTACCACAGTTGACGCAAACTGCAAAATTATGGAATACATTGCTCCGGTCCAGTCAAATAAAAGTCCCGAGAACAAAAGCACAACAATATTTCCGGCGAGAATATAATCCCACGCATCCTTTCCGTAATGCTCGGATATGAATATCGAAATAAAATCCGTACCCCCGCTCGTCGCATTGTTCAACAGGCATATTGCAATTGCCACACCGTTTATGATCCCTCCGAAAACAGCACAGAGCAGAATATCATTTGTGAGGTGCAGATTAGGAATGATATCCGCAAAGGTTGATGAAAGCACTATCATAATGAGGGAATAAATTGTAAATCTCTTACCTATGAACTTGAAGCTTATGAGTGCCGGCACAGCATTCAGCGGAATATAAATAACACTGAGCGGAACCGATATCCCCGCAAATTTCAGCAATACCTGCTGTCCCAGAAGCGATACACCGGTAAATCCGCCGGCAAGCAGACCCGCCCCGTGCAGAAAATTACTTATGGAAAATCCATACATCACCGATGCAACAATTACACAAATAATTTTTCTTATTTCTCTGAGTATTACTTTTCCCATACTATTTCCCCCGTTCGTTTTGGTATGCCCAAATATCAGAAAAGCAGAGAATAAAACTTAATAATCCCCCTCATCCTCATTGTCATCATAATCGTCCATTACTTCCCTCTGCCTTAATCTCATTCTTATCTTATCCTTTTCGACGGCATCGGAAAGAGCATCCTTGAACAAACGTACGTTTTTAATGTTCTTTATTATGAGCGTAGGGTTGGTTTTATCATGTGAATATACAGTAAGGGTTCC
>CANRDH010000160.1 GCA_947629295.1 uncultured Clostridia bacterium | reverse complement strand
AGAAATAAATACAATTCCAATAGCTCATGCAATTCGTTTTCTCTAATCTCTCTGACCATAACACACCTCAACAAATTTGTTGGATAGACAATACTCATAATTTTCAACTGCTCATACCATAAAAGCATGAATAAATTCACCGACTGCCGCTCTCAGCAACATATACCCCAGACGGCAGCTTATACCGCAAAGGCACATTTGGGGATTTTTTTGCCTTGTATCAAGCTCTGCAAGATTATATCCCCCGCTTGCAGAAGTTGGGAGTTCTTATTCATAAGTTTAAAAACAATTTATTTCGAAAATATTTTTATACAACTGAAAAATATCAAAAATTATAAACCATTAAATTCTGCCTCTATATTTTTCGTTGCGGCAGCATTAAGAGACATATCGGCAATATTGCCTGCCATGTATTCATAATATGCCTGAGAACCAACCATCGCACCATTATCTCCGCAAAGTTCAAGCGGAGGATAATAACATTTCCAACCTCTTTTTTCTGCTTCTTCGGAAGTTCTCCGCCTTAAGAGAGAATTAGCAGATACTCCGCCGGCAAGAACAAGTTTATTATAACCCATATTTTCCGCCGCCCTGATAAAATTATTTATAAGACTGTCAACAACTGCCTTACGAAAAGAGGCTGATAAATCATTTACATTGATTTCCTCGCCCTTCTGCTTTGCATTATGTATTAAATTTATAACGGCTGTTTTAAGACCTGAAAAACTAAAATCATACTCTGAACCACTCACTTTCGGCTGAGGCAATTTATATCTTTCCTCATTTCCGTATTCTGCCGCCTTATCAAGATGTATGCCGCCGGGATATGACATACCCATAGTTCTTGCCGCCTTGTCAAATGCCTCGCCCGCCGCGTCATCTCTTGTTCTGCCTATAACCTTCATTTCGGTATAGCTTTTAACCTCAACTATATGACTGTGTCCGCCGGATACAACAAGGCACAAAAAAGGCGGCTCAAGCTCCGGGTGGGCAAGATAATTAGCCGCAATATGCGAACGCAGATGATGTACCGGTATAAGCGGCAAACCTGTTGAAAGCGATAATCCCTTAGCAAAGTTTACTCCAACAAGCAACGCACCTATAAGTCCGGGGGCATACGTAACAGCAAGTGCGTCAAGCTCAGTAAGCTTCATATCCGCACGCTCCAGAGTTTCTGCCACTACTCCGTTGATCGCCTCACAATGCCGTCTTGACGCTATTTCCGGAACAACTCCGCCGTAAAGCTTATGCTCATCGACCTGAGTTGCAATTACCGAGGATATTATTTTTCTTCCGTCCTCAATAACGGCGGCTGCCGTTTCGTCACAGGAGCTTTCTATCGCTAAAATTCTCATTCTTCTTCACCGTTTTCTTTATTGATAAGCTTCTTTGATAATATAAGGCCGTCCTCTGTAGGATTCCTGTAGAAGTTCTTTCGCAGTCCGACCTCCTCAAAACCGACGGAGCGATACAACTCTATCGCTCCACAATTTGAAGGACGTACCTCAAGGGATATCGACTCCGCACCGCCCTTTTCGGCAACCTCAAAGGCTCCCTCGAGCAAACGCCTTCCGATACCCTGCCGTCTGTATTCGGGAAATACTGCAATATTAGAAATATCACAGCTTTCATACACTATAAAAACACCTATATACCCCACTACTATGCCGCCGTCTTCCGCAACAAGAAAGTGTGCTGTTCTGTTGTCAAGCTCTTCTCTGAGGCTTTGTTCAGACCACGGCTGGGAAAAGCATATTTTTTCAAGCCTTGCAAGTTCCGCAATATGCTTTTCGCTCATCGGTACAAGCGTAAATTTATTCACTCGGTATTCCCCCGATACATTGAGGATAATTTTCTTTAAGATATTCACAAAGTTTATCAATAGCTTCTTCAATTGCTTTGCGGCATCTTCTGTATGTCACAAGATCCGAACCGTACGGATCGGGTATACCATTGCCGAGAACATATATCCTCTTATCGTCCACCCCAATTGTTCTGAGTGTCTCTGCGTGTCCCTCAGTCATAGCAACAAACAGATCAGCAACCTCGAGATCCCTTTCACGTATTATCCTCGGCTTATGTCCGCTTATATCTATATCTATTTCATTACAGACGGTTACGGCATTGCGTGATATGCCGCTTTCACCAACAAAGCCGATTCCGGCACTGCTTACAATACTTTTTATTCCGTATTCCTCGGATTTTTTTTCAAATATTGCCTCTGCCATAGGACTTCGGCAGGTATTGCCTGTGCAAACAAATAATATGTGCAGCATATTTTTACCCTCCTGATTTTCTAAGCCTTTGCTTCAAACCATGTTTTTCCGACTCCTGCATCCGCTGTCAGCGGGACCGAAAGCTTTACGGCATTCTGCATTTCCTCGCTCAACAGCTTTGCCGCCCTTTCTGCTTCATCCTCGGGTGCTTCGACGATAAGCTCGTCGTGAACCTGAAGTATAAGCTTTGACTTCATATTTTCCTTTTTAAGTCTGTCATACACTCTTATCATGGCTATTTTGATTATATCCGCCGCACTTCCCTGAATCGGCATATTTCTTGCGACTCTTTCACCAAACGAGCGTATATTATGGTTTGACGAAGCAAGCTCGGGAAGATATCTTCTTCTGCCGAACATAGTGGTGACATAGCCGTCATTTTTGGCGTTCCCAACCACGTTTTTCATATAATTATCTATACCGCTGTACAACCTTAGATAATCCTTTATATATTTATCGGCTTCTTTTCTGGATACTCCTATATCCTTGGAAAGTGAAAACGCACTTATTCCGTAAACTATTCCGAAATTGACAGCCTTTGCACGGCTCCTGAGCTGCGGGGTTACCATTTCATCGGGAAGTCCGAATACCTTAGCCGCCGTTGAGGTATGAATATCGTAATTATTTTCAAAAGCTTCTATCATGTGCTTATCGTTTGCGATATGTGCAAGCACTCTCAGTTCTATCTGCGAATAATCGGCATCGGCAAGCTTACAGCCATCGGATGCGATAAAGAATCTTCTGAATTCCTTTCCTCTTTCTGTTCTGACGGGAATATTCTGTAAATTAGGCTCAGTTGAGCTTATTCTTCCTGTTCTTGTTTCAGTCTGGTTAAAGCTTGAATGTATTCTTCCGTCCTCGCCTATAACCTTAAGAAGTCCGTCGCAATAGGTAGATTTCAGTTTTGTAAGTGTGCGGTATTCGAGTATTTCATTTATAACGGGGTGATAATCCCTGAGTTCCTCAAGAACCTCCGCACTTGTGGAATATCCGCTTTTTGTCTTTTTTCCCTTCGGCAGGGCAAGTTTTTCAAAGAGTGCGGAACCTAACTGCTTTGGCGAATTTATATTGAAATCATAACCGACATATCCGCATATGCTTGCCCTGAGTCTGTCTATTTCATCATTCATGCTTTCGCCGTATTCATATATTCCCTGTCTGTCAACGGCAAAACCTGTATTTTCCATTGATGCAAGCACACGTGCAAGCGGTATTTCTATATCATGCAGAAGGTGAGTCTGTTCCTTTGCCTCTATTTCCTTTGCAAGCTTATCGGCAAGCGGCACAAAGCTTTCAAGCCCTGTTGCATTATCCGTCTTAAGCGGAGAAATTCCGTATTCTCCGATAAGCCTTTCCATGACGTAGTCCGAAGCGTTAGGGTTAAGAAGATATCCTGCAAGCATGGTATCAAATTCTATTCCCTCACACTCAAAGCCTG
>CANRDH010000159.1 GCA_947629295.1 uncultured Clostridia bacterium | reverse complement strand
CCCCCACCTCTATAGGTGGGGGAGTATGTCACAAACAGCAAAATAAAATCAGCATTTTCCGCATAGAAAAAACTCCGTACCTGCAAAAGCACGGAGTTTTTTACTTTATATAGCTTAACTCTATTTGATATCAAATTTCATATCACCAATAGTTATGGATGCGATATTATTAACGTCAATAAGCTTTCTCTTATTTTCAATTAAAGAATAATCAAAAATCCAATCAAATTCCGCCGTACCGTTTTCTCCTTCCTTTGAAGAAAAACTGCATGACGAAGAGTAGCTTTCACATTTTATTTTTGAACCATCATTCATTATCAAATATATCGGATTTTTTTCAAAATCATTACATATATTGTTAGTTTCTTTCTGAGATACCGAGTCAAGTTTTCCTTTAATATCAACAGAAAACGCTCCTGCCGTAACCTTATCTAATTGCAGACTTGTTTTACCGTCAATGTTAATTTCCTTTGTTATTTTAAATTCCTTGTAATTTGTGCGGTAATTCATTTTAACATTGGCAGACAGTTCAAAATTATAGACTGTTTTATCTGCAATAACCAGAAACCATTTATTCAGAGCTTCATCATAATATCTCAGAATAACCTGTCCATCCTTTAATTCCGGTACATATTTTTTCATTTGAGCGTATAATTTGTCACTCTCCGCTTCTCCGTATTCAGCCTCACACAACCTTTTATCTATCTGATACAAATACAGCTCCGGACCGGCAGAAACCTCAAATTCCTTTCCTTTGGGATCAACATCGCAACTCGATATTGTAAACAACAGGTTAATAGTATCATCCGAACTCAGGCTGCAGTCGTAACCGCCGCTGAATGAATGGTTGGAAAAATCAAAAATCGGGTTCTTCATCTTTATATCATAATCAAAACAATCAATCATTGATTCTTTTCCGTTTTTATCCACAGAAATGTCCTCGCCAAGTAAAATAACTACATCTTTGTCTTTATCTGCAAAGCTGCTCCCGTCAGCTTTTTTTACAGATATAGCAGCATATGCACTCGTATTATCTCCTGTCACTCCCATAAATTCCGCTTTTAAATCTCCCTTTACACTAACAGATGCATCACCTTTGCCATACAAACCGTCTACAGCCTCTCCTGCAAAAAACTCACCGAATGTCGAATCGAATGATCCGCTCGCACCGACCGTGACCACACCCAATACCAATACGGCTGCGGCAGAAATAAGGGCAAACATAGTTTTTTTCTTAATTTGTTTTTTGCACCTTTTTGTTAAACCTGCCTTTTTAAATACCATTTTCTTTATGGTGTCATTATTAGTTATATCCTTTCTCTCAACATTTTCAAGATCAAATTCATTCGCATCTTCTATTATATAATCCATAATATTATCCTCTCTTGAAATATCCCATTTCATACTAAAATCCCCTTTCTTCAAGTACTTGTTTAAGTTTTTTCCGTGTACGTGATAGCTTTGTTTTGACTGTTTCAGCTTTTATTCCCATAATTTCTGCTATTTCCGACACCTTTTGATAAAAATAATAATATCTTATCAAAATTTCTCTGTCAGGCTCATTCAGCTTGTTGACTTCCTCTCTGAGGCTTTTGCAAAGCTCTTGTTTTTCACAGTCATCCTCAAGCATAATCCCACCCGGCTGTTCAAACTCATCAATGCTTATTATATCAACAGACTTCAATTTCCTAAGCCTGTCCTTAGTTCTGCACTTTGCAATACAGGCTATGTAACCCTTAAGGTTATCTCCCCTCAGTGTACCGGAATTTCTCCACAGTGTAACAAATACATCTGTAACTATCTCCTCAATATCAGATTTTGTAAGTGCACCGTCAGCTATATTGAATACTATCGTTGATACATAAGCGGTATATTTGTTTATCAGTATTTCAAAAGCATTTTCATCGCCTTTCCTGAGTTTATCCGCAAGTTTTTTATCATCCACTATATCACTCCTGTCATATAGCTTTGCCGAATATAAAATAACAAATAAAACAGCAAAACTATTTATAAGCCCTTAACACTTTGCAAAGCTTTTTATATTCAATTTATCGGCTTCACTTATATATACGTATACTTTTTCTATTTGGGTTCAAAATTTATAAAAATAAACACAATATCCTATTCAAACAAAAAAATATCCTCAGGTAATTTAAACACCTGAAGATATTTTTTATTTTTATATAAACAAAAATCATTATTAATCATCAAACAAAACATACACGGTATCGGGTGATAAGACGAATTCATCAGTGTATATACGCCAATCCGTTACATCATCTACTGTGAACTCTCTTATATCACCCTCATGTATATCATCAACCCAATATGCTTCCTGTGTAAGTCTTGCCGTAAAACTTTTCTCTTTCATTTCAACAAGTTGAAACCATATATGCTCCCGATTCGTATTCCCTGCTTCTTCACTATACTTTTCATCAACTTTAAGACCTATTTTTATAAGTACATCACAATCAAGCGTTTCCCATGCTTTTTTCATATAATCAAAGCGTTCCGTTGCCGCCGCCTTCATTCTTTCAGTTTCCTGATCGCTTATGAAGAACAACGGATTTCCTTCTTCCCACAAATCATCATATATATCAAGCTTACTGTAATTATGGAGTGATGCATCTCTTTCATTTTTATATGCAAAAATAATACTTGTTCTGCTGTTATGACCTTCCTTTCTGTCCTTATATCCGCCAAGCTCAAGTTTATTATATTTATCGAGTGCTTCAGTCCACAAAACAGTGGTTACAACTATCGGGATATCCTCACCTATTTTAGCAACATAGTATGTATCACCCTTCTCCTCCTTGTTAAGCAGGTTACTTGCAAGTGTATTGATTATATTAGCATGTTCATTTGCGTATTTGCTGCATGATTGTACGACCTCAAGCTCTGTAAGCCCGCAGCGGCATAATCCGTGGGTATGCAGCCATACCTCTCCGTCTTCCTCTCCGACTGCCTGTATTGTATATACTGCCGTTGCCGGAGGCACAACATCGGATTGGGCATACAGCCTCGCCTGTCTGCCCGACATTACCCTTTCCGCACTTTCGTCATAAACGGCAGCAAGCTCCGGCACAGCCGCAAGAATAAATTTAATCTGTAAATGGTATGATTTAATCGCATCATTATTAAATGTCATAAATACTGTCAGTGCCATCTCCGTATCCTTGACTGACTGCAGCTCATTTTCGGATAGCGACTCCATATTTGTTATGTAAAGTGACTGTCCGTCAAAAGTGTCATAGTAGAAGGATATATCGTACTCCTCCCCCTGATAATCAATAACAGCACTTCCCAAAATTTTCTGTTCAACATCAAAATCCTGTTTTCTCTTGATATTTACCCCATCGATAGCAGCAACCCTATCAAAAATACCGTCAACAACATTAAAATCCTTGTTTTTGGGTATAGCTATCATATAGGATTGTTCTTCCCAATAGCCAAGTGGCTGCTGTTGAGGTTTATTAATTTGTTTTCTTTTGCCTGCAAAGTCCAAAAAACCCATTATATACCCTCCTCTATTAAATATTTTCTTTCATTTTAACATATTAAAAAAATATGTCAAGTAATCTAAATATCACATCATCGGTTTTTCTTAATTCGGATAACAAACGATTTTCTATTTTCAAATAACAAAAAACCCGCATAATTACTGAATATCCAGCAATCATGCGGAGTTTTCTTGTACGGAGAGTGAGGGATTCGAACCCT
>CANRDH010000158.1 GCA_947629295.1 uncultured Clostridia bacterium | reverse complement strand
CCGGATGTATATCAGTATGATTCCGACACATCGGAGTCAAGGATTATCCGTGCAAAGATAATGTATGAAAACAAGCAGGCGGAGCATGATTACGGACCTAATGAAATAATTATCACGTTTCCCGGACTTAAGGATGCTATGCGAAGCGGAACGGATCCATTATATGCGATAGCCGCCGACAAGGCGGGGGCAAATCCTAAAAACTATGACTGGAGCTATACATACAGTGCGGCTACCAACACATATACGTTCACAAACAACTACAGCATACCGACAGGTGCAGCTATTCAGGGTTCGTTTGAGGTTATATGGAAGGTGGATTCCCGAAGCTCCAAGCATGATTATGAAACGCAGCTTAAAGCAAAGCTCCGTTCGGCATATAATGATCAGAGTGAAAGCAACTCCCTGACATACAGACAAACACGTGTAATGGATGAATTTAATGTTACGGAAAGTGCGCACAGGATCACCACGAATAATATTCCCGTTATGCTGCCTGAGGGGGAGACATATGAGGATTATATCTGGGTGGATTATTCCATAAGCTCCGGAACGACCCTGCACGCAAGGGGACTTCAGAGCAGTGAGTATGATGTCTGGATACTTGACGGTGCCGTTGTCGGAAGCGGTCTTTCTGACACAGGAGAAACAAAGGTAATTGACGGTCAGACATACAGGCGCTACAGGAAGAACGGCTCCGGAGATATGATTGTTGGCTATCCGCGCAGGGACGCGGACGGAAACGAAATTGAGTATGAGAACGGAGAAATTACCAATTACGTTGAGTATTACGGCACATATTACGAGGAAAGCGAAGGGCAGCTCCTCGGTGAAGCACAGGCTTCCATAAATATTGAGGAATATAAGAATCAGGTCGACGGAGATGAATACAATACGTCCAAAAGTTCATCAGGCGTACACAACAGCTATGTTAATTCGCATGACAGTAACTGCATTTCTCACGGTGGGATAAGAAGTACGGATATGAGCAATTCGGGGTATATATACAGTTCCTCGATAAGCTTCTCCCTTCAATACGGAGATGACACGGCAAAGTCGCATGATATTGAAATTGTGGACGATAAAATGGAGGTAGAGCTGACGGACGGTTCAACCCGTAGGCTTTATGACAGTGAGTTTAACATAACCTCCGTGAATATACCGTCATGCACGAATATGCAAGACAGGTATAAGGCATTAAATTTGATAGATTATGGCAAATACAGTGCAGAGCTTTATATCAGGCGTTCGGGGAATGATGAATTTGATACGGAGCCGTATCAGACCGTCAAGCTGACCTCGTCGCATAATGTTAACGTACCCGCTGACACGGTCGGGGTTAAGGTTATATTCAAAGGAATTGACAATGACTGGTGGGGAAGTGTAGGAGTTTATTACACGTTCCACACGGAAGCCGAGGACATTAAGCTAAATGACGGTAAGCATATAAACAATGCAGTGACCACGTTCTACAGGGACGGGGAAATTGGCTACAGTGGTGAAGTTAGGTCAGTTCTGCATATTCTTGAAATACCTAACCGTTTCAGTGTATCGAATACAATAAGAGAAGCTGTAAATGACAGAGAAAACTATCGTTTCACAGGTTCGATATCAGGAACTACCGAGCTTGAGGAAGGCAACGAGCTTAGCAAATTCTCGTTATATACGATAATACCCGAGGGATTGGAGCTTAACGAGCTTTACGGCACAGAGGAAGCCTTGAAGGATATTCTCACATTCAGCTGTTCGGGGCTTTCGTCGGGTTATATTGCAGACCATGCGAAAATCGATATAAGTGATAATTACAAAGACAGCGGAAGAACATATATAGCAATACACTTTGATTTTTCCGATGACCCTGTGGTTATAAGCGGAATAACGGTGTCGGGTATACCAATGTATATACAAAGGGACGCTGTCAATGCGAATAATCTAAGGTTTTCGCATACCATGTATTCCGAAATGCTTATTGACCAAAAGGGCAGGTGGTATTCCTCTTCAACGGACAACAGCAGCATGGAGGGCGGTATATGGAACGATATAGACAATGACGGCAATACCTCGGAAACGGCAAGCTTTGGCAGTTCTACCGTAAGTACCATACTTCCGGAGTTTTCAAACCTTCAGATAACAAAGTCCGCAAAGACGGAGCTTTCGGGACAATATAAACTGCCGAGTACTGATGCTGTAACAGGACGGTATGTACAGAGCGAGATCCCGCAGACATACAGAGGAAAGGAATATTCCTACAAGCTGCGTATAGAAACGGGAAAGAACAGTGCGGATGATATCATATTTGCGGACAATCTTGAAGACGGAGATAATGCCAAGTGGCAGGGCAAATTTGTGAGAGTAGATTATTCCGCTGCAGAAAAGCTGTACGGTGCCAAGCCGACAATTTACTATTCCGAAAACAGCGTGGATACAGATACGGAAAGACCCGATATAACCGACACGGCGACATGGAAGACGTCAAAGCCGGATAATGTACGTGCGATAGCGGTAGATTTCGGAAGCCTGAGGCTTTCGGCGGGAAAGAATGTGTATGTTGAGGTTATAATGGAGTCTCCTGCCATGGGTGACGGCAGTGTAACGGACTTCACCATAACGGAAAACAAGTTCTCGGCATATTATAATTGCTACGGCAAAGAGGGTAATTTTATAGAAAAACAGGCTCTTCATTCAAAGGAAGTACCTGTTGAGGTTATTCCTTTTATGGGAACGATAAGGATAACAAAGCAGGATTCTGCAAACGGGGATAAGCTTTCGGGGGCGAAATTCAATATATACAGTTCCCCCGATAAACAAGAAGGCACACTTGTACAGAAGGGGCTGACGAGCAATCAGAGCGGTCTGGCTATAAGTGAGAAGTTAAAATATGGTACTTATTATGTTGAAGAAGTCGAAGCACCTATCGGATATGAAAAGTCAGAGGAATTGATAACGGTTGATCTCAGCGGCACGGAGCCTGACAAGGTTGTTTCGGTGACGGTTGAAAATGACAGAAAAGACGGGCAGTTCACGATAACGAAGACCTCGGACAGAAATTCTGCGGCTAAGCTTGAGGGTGCGAGGTTTGCGGTGTACAGTTCTGACGGAACACAGGTCTATGACGGATATGATCCGGAGCTTGTAACGGATATAAACGGTGAATTGATAATTGACGGACTGCCGTGGGGAGAGTATTATGCCGTTGAAATTGAGGCGCCGAAGGGGTATAAAAAATCCGATAAGCAATATCCGTTCACTGTCAATGCGAATACTGATGCCGGACGCATGGAATCGGCAAATGTTGTTAACGAGCAGATCCCGGCATCGGCAACACTGGTAAAGTATGAAATGCTTGAGGACGGTATAACGCAGAAAAATGTTCCGATAGATGGTGCAGGGTATGCCTTGTATGATTCAACGGATAAATTAATGGGAACATATATGACAGACGAGGACGGAAAGATATATGTTGAAGATTTGACATTCGGTACATATTATTTCCTTGAGACTGTTGCGGCAGAGGGCTATGAAAAATTCACAAAAAAGGTAGAATTTACGGTTGACGCAGCTCATACGGACGTTGCGCTCGAAGTTGTAACGACGGATACACGTATGACAGGAAAGTTTTGGCTTCAAAAGGTCGATGATACCGGAGCATATGTTGTCGGAGCGGAATACGGACTTTTCCGAACTGCTGATGATGTGCAGGTCGACAAGACAGGCAATCCGTCAAGTGTTGTGTTTAC
>CANRDH010000157.1 GCA_947629295.1 uncultured Clostridia bacterium | reverse complement strand
GTGACTATTGTCAATAATGATTTATATTATTTCGTTATAACTATAAATTATGCAGCGAAATGTGATTTTGTGATTTTTGAATGGCAGTCATTTAAAGGCTTTTAACACAGTACATCTTTTAAATAAATTTGGATTTATACAAAGAATTATATCCCTTTTTGTCGATAAAATCAAGTTTTTGTTTTATTGTACACAGAGAATTTCAAAAAATATGTATCAGCTATTTAAAAACCGGGTAAAATATGCTACAATAAAATAAGTATGGGATTTTTCGTACAGATTTACCAAAACTTATATTGCATAAGGATCCCGAAAATTAAAATAACGGATTGTAATATAGGGTGAAAAAGAGGTCTTATCATGAGCAAGGAATATGATGTTCTTATTGTCGGTGCGGGAGCAGCCGGTCTTTATGCGGCTTTGCAGTTCCCTGAGAATGTACGGGTATTGCTTATTTCCAAAAGGGAGCTTACTCTTTCAAACAGCTCTCTTGCACAGGGCGGTGTTGCTGCCGTGCTTGATAAAACGAATGATTCTTATAAGCTGCATATTGCAGATACGCTGACGGCGGGCAAAAACAAGAATAACATCAAGGCCGTTGAAGTACTCGTTACAGAGGGCCCCGGAGATGTTCTGAAAATTAAGGAAATGGGTGTGGATTTCGACCTTGACGAAAACGGTGTTATGCAGAAAACACTTGAAGCAGGACATTCAAGGCACAGAATTGTCCACCATAAGGATTCAACAGGTAAAGCTATTGTTGACGCTCTTATACAACAGGTAAAGAAACGCAGTAATGTTGAAATATGCGAGAATACGTTGCTGTATAAGCTCAAAAAGGCGAATAACGGATTTTTTGCCGGTATAATTTTCCCCGACGGAAGCTCTGAGGTTATTGCGGCACATTATTGTATTCTTGCTTCGGGCGGTATAGGAAGAGTATATCAGTATACGACAAATTCGGCAATAGCAACAGGCGACGGAATAACCCTTGCATATATGCTCGGTGCGGATATAAAGCACCTTAGCTGGATACAGTTTCACCCAACTGCTTTTGCGGCTGAAAATGACAGAGAAAGATTTCTTATCAGCGAGGCCGTAAGGGGGGAGGGAGCCGTACTTCTGAATTGTGAGGGAAAGCGTTTTGCGGAAAAGTACGATTCGAGAGGTCATCTTGCTCCGAGGGATGTTGTTTCCAATGCTATTATGCTTGAATCTCAGGCAACAAACAGTGAAAAATTCTATCTTGATATAACCCATAAGGATGCAGAGTTTCTCAAAAATCGTTTTCCTATGATATATGAAAACTGTCTGAAGGAAAATATAGATATAACAAAGGATTGGATACCCGTTTTCCCGTGTCAGCATTATCTTATGGGTGGAATAGATGTCGACCTTAATGCAAGGACAACCGTAGACAGGCTCTATGCCGCAGGTGAATGTTCACATACGGGTGTACATGGAGCAAACAGACTTGCAAGTAATTCCCTGCTTGAAGCACTTGTTTTTTCAAGAAGGGCTGCAAGTGATATCCTCGAAAGAATGAAAGTAGAAAATAATCAGGATTTTGGAGAATTTAAAAATCATGATGACCTGAGCGGCAAAAAACTTCCGCATGGATACAGAACAGAAATAAGAGAAATTATGCAGAAATGCCATTTTGTTATTCCTCGTCCGGAGCTTGTTCCCGATGGATTAAAAAGGGTCAAGGAAATACTTGACGATCTTAACAAAGGCGGATATGAAATTAACAGGGATTTTGTTGAGGCAAGAAGCCTTGCAACTGTTGCGGTTATAATTCTTGAGGAGGTTTTAAATAAAAATGACGCTGAATAAGTTTTATGTTGATAATATAATCAAGACTGCACTTATGGAGGACATTAATTACTGCGATGTCACAACGGATTATCTTATCCCCGAAAATCAGCTCGGCGAGGGCAGACTTATGGCTAAGGCTGACGGCATTGTATGCGGAGTTGAGATTGCTGCGAGGGTATTTACAATGCTTGATGAAAGCACGAAAATCGAGATAAACAGGAGCGACGGAGAAAATGTAAAATACGGCGATGATATAATGAAGCTCAGTGGAAAAACCTCTGTTTTGCTTAAGGGAGAGAGGACAGCGCTTAATCTTATACAGCATATGAGCGGAATTGCAACTGCCGCTAATAAATATGTAAGGATAGTTGAGGGAACGGGCGCGTCTATTGCAGATACAAGAAAAACATTACCGGGACTTCGTCCTCTGCAAAAATACGCCGTGATGTGCGGAGGCGCAAAAAATCACCGCTATAATCTTTCCGATGCCGCAATGCTTAAGGATAATCATATAGATGCGGCAGGAGGTATAACAGCGGCAGTTGCAAAGCTTAGAAGTAAAGTAGGTCATATGACTAAAATTGAAGTCGAAACGAGAAACCTTGACGAGCTTCGGGAAGCTCTGGAGGTTGGTGCAGATATCATCATGCTTGACAATATGAGTCCGGATATGATGAGGCAGGCTGTTAAGATAACAGACGGTAAGGCACTTCTTGAGGCATCCGGCGGTATAACGGACGAAACACTCAGAGCTGTTGCAGAGAGTGGGGTTGATATCATATCTGTCGGTGCGCTTACACACTCGGTCAAGGCATTTGATATCTCCATGTATATTAAATAATTTCAAGGGCATGGTGATGATTTGAATATACCCGAAAATGATATTTACGATTATCTTAAAGGTACGGATAAACCGATTATAATATACGGTATGGGAAACGGTGCGGATAAGGTTATATCACAGCTTGATTGCTGCGGTATTAACGTAAGCGGAATAGCGGCAAGTGATGATTTTGTAAGAGGTCAGAGCTTCCATAATTTCATTGTACGGAGAATATCTGATTTTGAAAAAGAATATGAGGAGTTCATAATAATAATAGCTTTCGGGACGTCTTTGACTGATGTAATGAAGCATATTTTTTCTTTAGCCGAGCGTCATACCGTGCTTGCGGCGGATGTACCTGTATATGGGGATAATGTATGGACAAAGGAATTTTACCGTGAAAATATTGAAGATATAGAAAGAGCATATGATCTTCTTGCGGATGAAAAATCCCGATATGTATATGAGAATATCATAAAATATAAGCTTAGCGGTCGGCTTGATTATCTCAGAAGCTGTTACAGCGGCAAGGATGAGGTATTTTCCGATATACTCAGGCTCGGAAAAGAAGAGAGCTATCTTGATCTCGGTGCATATCGGGGAGATACGATAGATGAATTTCTTCATTATACAGGCGGGAGTTATTCTTATATTACAGCACTTGAGCCTGACAGAAAGACTTTTGCAAAGCTCAAGCTGCATATATCGGGAATGAAGAATGTGCGTATTTTCCGTATGGGAATATGGAGCGAGGACAGGAATATGAGCTTTGAGCAGTCGCTCGGACGAGGCTCGAATATAGGGCAGAGCGGACAAAATGATCTTGCCGTAACCAAGATAGATACATTGTATGCCGCACGCAAGGTGAGTTATATTAAAATGGATGTTGAGGGCAGTGAGAGGCAGGCACTTATCGGGGGAATAAATACGATAAGGAGAGATAAGCCGAAACTTAATATTGCCGCTTATCATAGGAGCGAGGATATATTTTCACTTCCTCTACTTATTAACTCCATAAAACCGTGTTATAAATTATATATGCGGCAGCATCCTTATATTCCGTCATGGGATTTGAATATATATGCTGTACCCTATAATTGACAATAAATATACAAAATAAACCCGTGCAGGTGAATTT
>CANRDH010000156.1 GCA_947629295.1 uncultured Clostridia bacterium | reverse complement strand
GCAACCCAGTTGAAGATCTACGATGAGAAAGGCAATGACATCAGCGACAATCCCATAATATATGTGGATAACTCCAATGCAGCCGGCGAGGATGCGATAACTTCGAGAACCCTGAAAATTTCTGTAAGCGATGGTTCAGGTAAACCGGTCAATGATGCAATCATGTATAGTCTTGATTCGGGCGCAGATGAGCATATCAGCACGTCAAGTCAAACAGATTCATCCGGCAATATGACCGTTCAGATCCTCGGCGGAGAGAAAATTTCCGACGGAAAAGATGGTTACAAATGGGAGCAGAAAAAAGCAGGAACTACCCATATCAGCTTTACAACATTGAGCGGTGAGGTTTATCGTAGGGTAACTGTAGTTGTTTATAATCCGGCTACCGATATGAAAATATCTCAGAACGATAACAGCCTTGAACTCAACGATGATAATGAAAGAAATGCCGTATCAATGACAGTAATAGCTAATCATAAATATCCTTTCACAGGCACTAAGGTTCCCTCAAACTCAACTGATGAGATAGAATGGCATGTCTATGATGGCGGTGATTATGAGGGCAAAGAAGGACAGGTACCTTCCGAAACCACAAAAGCCGAAATTACTCAGAACGGTCTTTTCACAGCTAAACAGAACGGATGGGTAACGATAGTTGCAAAATATAAAGCAACCGAAACATCCAAGAGAGAACATTTCTATGGTAACAAGAAAGTCGGTAAGGAAACGAAGAAGGACGTTCTTAACGGTCCTAAATATATTCATGTCCTTATCATCAAGGAAAATCCGGCCAGAGAAATGAAAATCGAAAACCCGCCCGCTAACGGCACACTTGAGTTGAACAACGAATACCAGCTCAAATACAAAGCAACCCCCACGTATGATAAGAGTTACGGAGAAGATTATACAACGGGTGCCACAGATGTGTTCCGTTGGGAATCAAGCAATCCTAAGGTTGTCACGGTAGACAATAAGGGACTCATTAAAGCAGTAGGCAAAGGTAATGCAAAGATAACCGTATACGGAGAAAATGAAAATGTCCGTGCAGAATGTGATATCAGAGTAATTACAAAAGCAACATCAATTTCGTTTGACCAGCAGGGCGTTTCAACAAGAGTAGGTGTAAGTACGCCGATCACAGCTATAATGGATCCTTCGGAAGCAGATGAGGAGATCGTGTGGACCTCTGAAAACCCCGGTGTAGCAACTGTAGAATCAAGTGTCAATGGTGCATACACAAATCGTCAGACAGCAATAATTACAGGTGTTTCTGAAGGTACTACCTTGATAACGGCAAGGGCAAAGAGCTCCGGAGTAGAAAGTAAGTTTACCTGCAGTGTATCAAAAAAGATAAATTCCTCGGATGTAACACTTACTACAGCTGACGGTGAAATTTACAACGGCTCAACCATAAAAATATTCAATCAGAAGGAAATTACCATAAACGGCATCCTGGTTGGAGAGGACGGAAAAACACCTGACAATGATACCATAAAATGGTCAATAGAAGGCAACGATGACTATGTTACGGTAGTGGCTGAAAATAACCAATCATTGACCCTCAGAGGCATCGATAAGGGTTCCGTCAAGGTTATAGCTAAATCAAATGCTCATAATGAGATCAGTAAGCAGTTTACTGTTGAAGTACTCAAAAAGGCAGATACAGGTAGAGTCATAAGCCCAATAACCGGAGATGACGACTTCAATAGGGCATACAATGTGGGTTCTACACTTTCCCTGAGTGCCGACATCTATGTCAGTCCCTCAAACCATCCCTATGAGCATGATGATGCGGTAGTAAAATGGTCTTCAAGCAACGAGAATGTTGCAACCATAGATAACAACGGTAATGTAGCGATTGTAGGAAACGGTTCATCAAACATTTCCTTTACAACAGCTTCCGGTCTTTCAAAGAATGTAACCTTGACCGGCTTCACAACAGCAAGCGTTGTCATCGATGGTGTAGAAGTTGCAGAAGGCGATGACCTCCCATCACTTTCAATCGAGCTTAGCAAAACCTCTGCTGCAACAAAAAAACTTTCGGCGATCATTATGAACGAAAAAGGTTCGAAACAGTCGGGTGCTTCCGTAACATATTGGGATTCCGATAACTACAATGTCGCAACTATTGAAGCAGACGGCAAGCTTACAGCTCATGCAGTAGGTGAAGCAACAATCACCGTTAAGTCGGGAAGCAAAACCGACAGCTGCAAAGTTTACGTAAATGATCCTATGAAGAATTCCGACATAACAATAGGTTCAGGTTCGATATACTACTCACCCGAAATAACAGCATACGAACCGGCTGTTGAAGTACTGGATTCCGCAGGGACACTTCTTATCAAGGACGTAGATTACGCTGTTTCGTATTCAAACAATACAAAAGTAGGTACTGCAAAGATCACCGTAACAGGTATAGGCTATTACACCGGAAAGGTAACCAAGGACTTTAAGATTTCCGCACGTCCCATTAACGACGGAGAAATAACAATCGTTCCGATAGACGACCAGGAAATTACAATGGATAACAAATCCGGTGTAAAACCCAAAATAGTAATAAAGCATCAGGGTTATACACTCGTAGAAGGTACTGACTACGCAATAGCATACTCAAACAACAGGAAACCTGCGACAACGAGTGATAAAACTCCTCCGACAATTACAATAACAGGTAAAGGCAATTACAAAGACAAAGCTTCAACATACTTTAACATCTATTGCAACCACAAAGAAAAAACAGAAAAGATCACCAAACAGCCGACCTACACGGCAACCGGAGAGAAGACTACAACCTGCTCGATATGCGGATATCAGACCAAATCTGTCATCCCCATGCTCCAGAAGGTCGATATGTCAAAATGTACACTGACGCTCAGCAAAACCTCATTTGTCAATAACGGAAAAACTCAGAAGCCCACCGTTACTGTTAAGTATGGTTCCACAACACTTAAATCCAATACGGATTATACAGTTACCTACTCTAACAGCAACAGCAAGGACGTGGGAACCTATACTGTAACCGTAACAGGCAAAACCGGTTATACGGGAACAAAGAGCGCAAGCTACAAAATAACAGCGGCTCCTGTAACATCCGTAAAACTGAGCAAGACATCCGTAACACTCGATGTCGGAAAGTCCGAAACAATAAAAGCAACCGTAAGTCCTGATTATGCTTCAAACAAGACCGTAACATGGACTACCTCCAACAGCAAGGTCGCTACTGTATCTGCAGGTAAAATTACAGCAAAATCTGCCGGTACTGCAACAATTACAGCTAAGACATCAAACGGTAAAACTGCCACATGTAAAGTTACAGTAAAAGCTCCGAACCCGACAAGTGTAAAACTCAGCAAGACCTCAGTTTCACTCAGCAAGGGTCAGTCTACAACCATTAAAGCGACAATAATCCCGAACGGAGCATCAGGTACAGTTAAGTGGACGTCCTCTAATACCAAGGTTGCAACCGTGTCCAACGGTAAGATCACCGCAAAGGCTAACGGTTCCGCTACAATAACAGCGACAACCTCGAACGGCAAGAAAGCAACCTGTAAGGTAACTGTAAAAACAGTCAATCCTACAAGCGTTAAGCTCAGCAAGAGTTCTGTTACGCTCAGCAAGGGTCAGTCTACAACCCTCAAGGCAACAGTAAATCCGAGCAATGCTTCAAATAAGAAAGTAACATGGTCCAGCTCAAACAAGAAGGTTGCTGCCGTAACATCGAGCGGTAAAATTACTGCAAAGGCTAACGGTACAGCTACAATAACCGTAAAGACCTCAAACGGCAAAAAGGCTACCTGTAAGGTAACTGTAAAAAC
>CANRDH010000155.1 GCA_947629295.1 uncultured Clostridia bacterium | reverse complement strand
TAAGCGGTTATTTCTTTCTTAATAACAGTTCAGGGAGCGACCGTCTATCGGTATGCTCTGTACTTATATTATACATTTCTTTTAAAAATATGTCAATGATTTTATATCGGAATTTGACAAAACAACAAAACTTTGATATAATCGTCCGTACAGGGCATACCATATACGGTAGGCGGTCAAATCTTGCTCCCGGAATCGGGAGGTGGTTGTATGACTTGGACAGAGTTTCTTACTTTGCTTCTTGTTGTTTGTAATATTATTACAATATTTCAGAATAACCACAAAAGAAAATAACCGCCCAGCACCTAATTGAACGGTTATTTTTCTTTGTTTAAATAACATTCAAGGGAGCGACCGTCTATCGGTATGCTCTATACTTATATTATACATTTCATTTAAAAATATGTCAATGATTTTATGTCGGAATTTGAAAATTTGAAAAGCTTCCAATTTTTTTCAAAAGATGATACACTTATGACAACCAATAAATCAACAAATTTCAAAACAAAACAACTGAAAAATGCCGGATATGAAGTAATAAGCGGACCAAGAACAACAGGTGACGGATATTATGAAAGCTGTATTATGGCATTGGAGGGAAATCAGATAGAAATTACCGTCTGATTAAATCACATTAATCATTAACAGACAGTCATGACGGATATAAATATAACGGCTATCGGATATTATGAAAATATTAAATCAGGGAAAGGTCTGCGTATCATCACTGCACACCTTTCCCCTTCCGTTATCTGAGAATTAATATCTGACCCGGATATATTAAATCGGGATTTGTAAGCTTATTGAGATTTATGAGATCAACTACAGTAGTTCCAAAGCGCTGTGCTATCTTCCATAGAGAATCACCGCTGCGTACCGTATATCTGTCAAGACCTGACATATAATCACTGCCCGGTATCCTGAGTATCTGACCGGGTTCTATTGAATCAGGGTCGGTTATACCGTTAAAATCTGCGAGAGCCTCCGGTGTTGTATTGTACATCCTCGCAATATCGAAAAGATTATCGCCTTTTTTCACTATATATATGTCATCCCCTCCCTCATAGGGAAGCTTTATTATACGTCCAACCTCAAGTTTATCGGGATTTCTTATGCCGTTAAGCTCAGCAAGCTTATCTACGGTAGTACCCCACATTTTTGCTATATTATAAAGAGTATCTCCCTTTTGTACGGTATATTCGGCCTTTTCGACAGATTTTGGAGCAATTCTGAGTATCTGTCCCACTTTTATATTATTGACATCGGCAATTCCATTGTAGCGTGCTATGGTATTTACATCCGTTCCGAATTTTTTTGCTATTTTTTCGAGAGTGTCACCCGGTTCAACGACATATATAGTATTTTCCATAATTTATGATCCCTCCTAAAACATTATATGCAAAAAAATTTTAAACGGTATTTGTCAAGCGCTTTATAATATGATAGAATAGTTTTCAGGAATATACATAATCTTATTCAACACAGCAAACGGAGGATAATATGTCGCTTGAGAGAATAGATAAAATCCTTACATCACAAAATATTGCAACAAGAAGTGAAGCCAAAGCTCTTATAAGAAAAAAACTTGTAAAGGCCAATGGCTTGACAGTTCAAAGACCGGAGGAAAAATTCGACCCGGGAGAAACAGAAATAACCGTAAATGGCATAAGGCTTGAATATAAGGAGCATCTGTACATAATGATGAACAAACCTGCCGGTATTCTTTCGGCAAGCAGGGACAAATGTGAAAAAACAGTAATAGACCTTCTGCCGCAAAATATGCAGCGCGACGGACTGTTTCCTGCAGGAAGGCTGGACAGGGACACGGAAGGTTTTATACTTATAACGGACGACGGTGAACTTGCACATAAAATGCTTTCCCCCAAAAGTCACGTATATAAGCTTTATGAGGCGGAATGCGACAGGATACTCACCGCAGATGATGTGAAATATTTTTCCGATGGTATAACAATCGGAAAAATAAGCTTTTTGCCCGCAGAAATGAAGCTTACAGGCGAGAAAACGGCATTGGTTGAAATATGCGAGGGCAAGTTTCATCAAATTAAAAAAATGTTCCAAAGCGCCGGTGCCGAAGTACTGCACTTGAAAAGACTGCGCATAGGACAGGTGTTTCTTGACAACAAACTTTTGCCGGGTCAGTGGAGAGAACTAAGCGACAAAGAAATTATGAATCTTTTAAGTCGAGAGCATGGAATATGAATAATTTTCATATACATCATGCACAAAAAAGCCCTGTCATTTTTGTCTTATGTGAATTATACATAAAGACAGGCTCAATAATTTAGTAAAAAAAAGTATTTTATTTTTCGTTAAAATCTGTTATAGTATTAGTGTTAAATTATGTATTTAAAATTTTATTTTGGTAACAGTATTTGATATATATGTTGCCGAAATCGAGCTCAGGAGGCAAATTATGGCAAGTGTATCTTTAAGAAACGTTTACAAAATCTACGATGGAAATGTTACGGCAGTAAGTAACTTCAACCTTGAAATTGAAGATAAAGAGTTTATTATCTTCGTTGGTCCGTCAGGCTGCGGTAAATCAACAACACTTCGTATGATTGCAGGCTTGGAGGATATTTCAAAGGGCGAGCTTTATATAGGCGATGTTCTTGCAAACGATATTTCCCCGAAAGACAGAGATATAGCAATGGTGTTCCAGAACTATGCTCTTTACCCCCACATGACAGTTTTTGACAACATGGCTTTTGGTCTTAAGCTGAGAAAAACTCCCGCTGACGAAATCAGACGTCGTGTTGAAGAGGCTGCAAGGTCCCTTGATATTGCTCATCTTCTTGAGCGTAAGCCGAAGGCTCTCTCCGGTGGTCAGAGACAGCGTGTTGCTCTCGGTCGTGCTATTGTTCGTGACCCGAAGGTATTCCTTCTTGACGAGCCGCTTTCAAACCTTGACGCAAAGCTCAGAACTGCCATGAGAACGGAAATTTCAAAGCTTCATAAGAGACTTGGAACAACATTTATTTACGTAACGCATGACCAGACAGAGGCTATGACGATGGCTGACCGTATCGTTGTTATGAAGGACGGCTTTATACAGCAGGTTGATACTCCTCAGAATCTTTATGAGAGACCCTGTAACCAGTTTGTTGCAGGATTCATGGGTACACCTCAGATGAACTTCATCGATTCCACTATTGTTCGTTCCGGTGATGAATACGGAATACAGTTTGGCAGATATGTAATTCCGCTTCCCGAGTCAAAGAACAAGAATAATATACTTTCCCGCTTTGTCGGCAAAGAGGTTGTTCTCGGTATACGTCCGGAGGATCTGCATGATGAGCCTGAATTCCTCGAAAGAGCAGAGGATTCGATTATCGAAGCAAATGTTGAAATTACGGAGCTTATGGGTAACGAGATTTATCTGTATCTTACCATTGAAGGCACTTCCTGTGTTGCACGTGTTGACCCGTCATCCGTTGCAGAAGCAGGAGAAACAGTTGAGGTTGCATTTGATGTTGAGAAAATACATATTTTTGACAAGGAGTCAGAAAAAACCATTACCAACTGATTTATAAACAGAAATAAAACCGAGCAGTCAGAGTAGGATGAAATGCCCTCCTTTTGTTGACAATGTGGTATGATAGAAATATACCGAAACAAAGTCAACCAAAAGGGGGCATTTTTATGCCAAAAGGCGGACCAAAAAAAGCAGTACACACCTAAATTCAAAATTAAAGTAGTGGAAACAATGCAAAGGAAGAGGATAAGTTATAGAGAAGCAGCACTGCAATTCAATATTCCGCAATCTGATATGACAGGCTTATCTGTTGTTCATCGAGTAAATTAACGGTCGAGC
>CANRDH010000154.1 GCA_947629295.1 uncultured Clostridia bacterium | reverse complement strand
GACTTGTAATTCTTCTCCAGCGTTCCGGCTTTTTCTTCCTCGTCAAGGGCGGAAAATGCTTGCTCGGCACTTGTGAAATTCTCCGATTGTATTGCCTGTGCGGATACCTTTATCTGAAACTTTCCGAGGGCTTTCAAATCACTCCTGCCGAAATTCTTAGGTATTACAATATTAGTAAACAATACTGCCGTACCATTTTTCGGGAATATTCCCTTATAGTTATAGTAATACGTTCCTGTGGAAGATTTAGACGGATCATATGTGAAATTCGTTTCATTTACTGTGGGATATAATTCAAGCTCGGAGAGTGAATACATATTCCCCGGAACAAGATTTTTTGTTACAGGCTCACTTCCGGCATTATATGTACTGTCAAAACGCACAAGCTGCAATATCTTTTCCACACGTGCCGAATCGGTTATCACCTTGCCGTAATTCGGATTTTGTACCGTTTTGGGAACTCCCGGTGTTTGAGACTCGCCCTTATATTCCGGATTCGGTATTGTTTCCTCATCGTCAACTATCTGCATGACCGCACGCATATAGCTGTCGCTCTGAATATTTGTGATTGTCGGGTCTTTCAGCCTTGTTGTTCCGGGGACGAGATCCTCTCCGTCGTTCTCGTGCCAGTTGGGTTCTTCGATTTCGATATCGAGGTCGCCCATATCAAATCTGTTTACAACCTCCTCGGAATCCGTGAGGAATGCTATTGTCCCTCCGATTGAAAGAACAAGAATAAGTGAAATACTCAGAACACCTATAATAATACGCTTTTTCATAATCATAATCCTTTACAATAGATATAATTAAAACCTTGCAGGGCTGTCATCTGTCGGGGTGTGGGTGAATACAATATTACTCTGACCCCAATTTTTGAAGGCACCATAGTTTTCTCCTACCTCTTTTTGTGCACCGAAGCCCTCTATATAGATTGCAAAGCCTCCCATATCCTCAAGCTTTTTTATCTGTTCGTTTGTTGCGGTTTCTTTGACTGTAACCTTTGTGAAAATAGGTTTGGTTTTCTCTCCCTTGATTTTCGCATCGGAGGCATTTGTTCTTTTCTTAAGACAGTCCTTATAGTAAAATACCTGAGATACGGAATCGGCATCACCCTCAACACGCTCCCACTTGTCGCCGGAGGATACTTTGTAATCTATAGATATTATATCCGTAATTTGCTGCATGTCAACATTATTAACAGGTTTTCCGGCATTTTTTGAGCCTTTCCCGTATACAAAGGTTATCTTTGCGGCTACCCATTCATCGCATACTGTTCCGGTATTAGTTATAATCGGGCTTTTGCGTGCTGTTGTTCCGGGAATCATTTCTTTAGCCTCATCCTCGCCGTATACAATAGCTCTGCCGTCTGTCTCCTTAGTGGGACGTGTTCCGGCACCGGGTTCATTTGAATCATATACCGGGTTATTTTTACTGCCGCCAACATATCCGTATATCGGTCTGTTTCCGTTATATCCGTATATAGGTGTATCGCCGTCATAATCGACAATACCGTCCCAGTCGCTTTCTGTCAGGTTTGCATCGAGGGAATCGACCTGGAATGAAAAATTGTTTATTTTCTCCTCAGTTCGTGCTGTGAGGAAAGCGAAGGTTCCTCCTGCCACAACGGCTGCAACTGCTGTCAGGGCGAGTGTCCCTGCAATAATTTTTGACATTTTTGATTTCTTGGTTTTCATAAAACAAAACTCCTTTTTATGTATTTTTTATTTATTTTGCGGCATACCGTCTAAGCTGCCGTTTTTATTTTTTTCCTCAATCCGATGTCCGTGTGCTGTGAGTGAGAGGGTTGTCAGAGCTGTTACTGCCGCAACTGCTATTAATTTTCCCCATGCGGTGTCCGTCCATATCAGAAAGTACCCAAACATCGGTATGCAAAGGCAAACTTTTCCCACAACGTTTTCATATGATGTCGGGAAATCGTTTATATTGTTTGCTATGCCCCTTGTTGTCAGGCATCGTGTTTTATCATCCTTTTCCACTATTCTGTGGGTCACAAGGGTAAGGCTTTCGTCACGCACATATGTTATATCGTCGCCCTTTTTCAGATGTTCATATTCCGTCGGGAGTATCACAAGCAGGCTACCCACGGGCAGTTCGGGTTCCATTGAGGGCGTCAGCACCGCCTTAAATTCCGCATCGTACAACAGCCTGAGCAGTACCGACGAAAGCAAGCATACCGCAAGTATGCCTATTGTAAGATAAGAAAAAACATTATATACCTTTTTCATAAAACTACCTTTATACTCCTTCGTCCGCCCGCCGGGTGCGGGCGGACAAAAGTCTGTCTGTTGTTAATCAGTCATAGTATTTCACTGTTCCATTGCAGCCGTATGTGTTCGGCTCAAACCTTCTTGGCAGGAGCAGGGGTGAACAGTTAGTTTTAGCGAAAGCATCGAAACCTATATCTGTCACGCTTTGCGGTACTTTAACCTCGCCTGTCAACCCGCTGCAATTTAAAAATGCCTCATCATCGATAGTTTCAACCTTCTCTCCGAGTTTCAAGCCTGTCAACCCGCTGCACCTTTCGAATGCACCCGAACCTATCGACACAACACTGTCCGGTATCACAAGTTCGCCTGTCAAACCTCTGCAACTATAGAATGCATACTCATCGATAGTTTCAACCTTCTCTCCGAGTTTCAAGCCTGTCAACCCGCTGCAACTTCCGAATGCACTCGAACCTATCGACACAACACTGTCCGGTATCACAAGTTCGCCTGTCAACCCGCTGCAACTTAAAAATGCATGCGAACCTATCGACACAACACTGTCCGGTATCACAAGTTCGCCTTCCAAAGCTGCGCACCTTTCGAATGCACTCCAACCAATAGTTTCAACCTTCTCTCCGAGTTTCAAGCCTGTCAACCCGCTGCAACCTTCGAATGCTCTCGGATCGATAGTTACAACACTATCCGGTATCACAAGTTCGCCTGTCAACCCGCTGCAACTTAAAAATGCATTATTACCAATGGTTTTAACTTTCTCTCCGAGCTTCAAGCTTGTCAAACCACGGCAAGCATAGAATGCGCTAACATCGATAGTTTCAACCTTCTCTCCGAGTTTCAAGCCTGTCAACCCGCTGCAACTTCCGAATGCACTCGAACCTATCGACACAACACTGTCCGGTATCACAAGTTCGCCTGTCAACCCGCTGCAACTTAAAAATGCATGCGAACCTATCGACACAACACTGTCCGGTATCACAAGTTCGCCTTCCAAAGCTGCGCACCTTTCGAATGCACTCCAACCAATAGTTTCAACCTTCTCTCCGAGTTTCAAGCCTGTCAACCCGCTGCAACCTTCGAATGCTCTCGGATCGATAGTTACAACACTATCCGGTATCACAAGTTCGCCTGTCAACCCGCTGCAACTTAAAAATGCATTATTACCAATGGTTTTAACTTTCTCTCCGAGCTTCAAGCTTGTCAACCCGCTGCAACTAAAAAATGCGCTAACACCGATAGTTTCAACCTTCTCTCCGAGTTTCAAGCCTGTCAACCTTCCACAAGCATTGAATGCACCCAAACCTATCGTCACAACACTGTCCGGTATCACAAGTTCGCCTGTCAACCCGCTGCAACTTTTGAATGCCTCCTCATCGATAGTTTCAACCTTCTCTCCGAGTTTCAAGCCTGTCAACCCGCTGCAACTAAAAAATGCGCTCCGACCGATAGTTACAACACTGTCCGGTATCACAAGTTCGCCTTCCAAAGCTGCGCACTTATAGAATGCCTCCTCATCGATAGTTTCAACCTTCTTTCCGAGTTTCAAGCCTGTCAACCCGCTGCAACCCCCAAATGCTCTCCGACCGATAGTTACAACACTGTCCGGTATCACAA
>CANRDH010000153.1 GCA_947629295.1 uncultured Clostridia bacterium | reverse complement strand
GGTGAAAGCGTTACCGTACCGACCTTCGGACCGTCCGGCAAGCATGAACGCTTGAATTGCTGAGCAAAAAACCGACGTATAAATGTATTCAGCCACTTTTTAATGGTTTCATCATCATAAACACCGCCGAATGCTGTCTTTGCAAGCCGAAAGATTTTTTCGGCAGTAAACCCGAAACGCACAAAATAATACAGAAAGAAGTCGTGCAGCTCATAAGGACCGACCAGATCCTCTGTTTTCTGAGCTATCTCTCCGTCCTTCGGAGGAAGAAGCTCAGGACTTACAGGTGTATCAAGTATATCAAGAAGTGCATCCTTCAGCTTTCCCTCTGTGTGGTCTGCCTCGTATGATGTAAGGTGCCGCACAAGTGTTTTCGGAATCGACGCATTTACGGCATACATCGACATATGGTCGCCGTTATAGGTTGCCCAGCCGAGGGCAAGCTCCGAAAGATCTCCCGTGCCTATGACAAAACCTCCTGTTTTGTTTGCGATATCCATAAGCACCTGAGTTCGCTCCCGTGCCTGACCGTTTTCAAATGTGACATCAAGCTTATCCATGCTCTGTCCTATATCTTCAAAATGCTGAGTAACGGATTTTGATATATCAATATCCTTAAAGCTTACACCATAGCTTTCGGCAAGTATTTCCGCATTGCTCTTTGTACGCTTTGTTGTACCGAAGCAGGGCATTGTTACTGCGATTATATCTTTTCTGTCACGTCCGAGCATATCCGCCGCATGAACGGCAACTATAAGTGCAAGAGTGGAATCAAGTCCCCCCGAAAGACCGATAACGATACTTTTGGCATTGGTATGTTTAATTCTTGCTGCAAGTCCCGTTGCCTGAATGGTTAGAATTTCCTCGCATCTTTGTTCAAGGTTTATTTTATTTTCGGGAACAAAGGGAGTTTTGCTTATATGCCTGTCAAGCTTGAGTTTTTTTACAGGTATATCAAACTCAACGGAATATATATCACTGTTTCCGACAAATGTATTGGATCTTGCCCTTTCGCTTTCCATTTTCTGAAGGTCAGCATCGGCATAGGTGATTTCCGGTCTGAATCGTTTTGATTCGGATAAGAGTGCTCCGTTTTCGCAGATAAGGTTATGTCCCGAAAATACAAGGTCGGTCGTGCTTTCTCCTATTCCCGCACTTGCATAGGCATAGACGGAAAGAAGTCTTGCGGATTGAGATTTCACGAGCATACGGCGATAATCAGCCTTTCCTATAACCTCGTCACTTGCAGAAAGATTGGCTATAACCGTTGCACCGCCCAATGCAAGCTTTCCCGAGGGCGGCTCGGCAGTCCACAGATCCTCGCATATTTCCACCCCGAGCCTGAATTCAGGCATTGAGGAGCATGAAAATATAACATCCGATTCAATCTCCGCCTCCTGTCCGCAAATTGATATTATTTGTGACGACTGATCCTTAAACGGAGTAAAATGTCTAAGCTCATAAAATTCAGAATAATTCGGAATATTTTTCTTTGGAACAAGACCTAAAATTTCGCCCTTAAATATAACAGCCGCACAGTTGTACAGTGACGACCCCGCACGAACGGGAAGTCCGACAAGGATAACAGCGTTAAGCTTTTTTGTCTGCTCGAGAATATACCCGAGAGCATTTTCCGCCGCCGTGAGCAGGGAATTATGCAGAAATAAATCCGAACAGGTATATCCGGTTAAGCAAAGCTCAGGAAAAACAATAAGCGAAGCTCCGTTTTTAGCTGCTTCTTTAGCCAGAGAGCTTATAACTTCGGCATTATGCATACAATCCGCCACTTTTATTTCAGGTGATACACAGGCGATACGCAAAAATCCGTCCTTCATAAAATTACCTCCACAGAAAAGTATCTATGGAGGTATTATACACTATTTTTTATATTTTTACAATTATACAAAGCAATGAATTACAAAAAACTCCCGGTATGGCATATGTCCGTTTTGCGGTATATCCTCCCCCGGATTCACAACCCCGACAAAACAAATATTACAGCCTCTCCCTATTATACCTTCCTGCGGAGATGAAATTTACAGCCTGCTCCTATAAAATGAGTCACTCTGTATACAGACCGGCTTCGCTTTGAAATATTTGAATGTGTAATAAGAGCGCTTTTTTCATATGAGCTTGTATAGCTCATCGCAAGACCTACAAAAAGCCAGAATATAAGCACCCTATATGACAAATCCGCAAGGAGAGCAACCTCAAACATCGAATATATACAATATGCCGCGCAAAAAGCCGTTAAAAACGTCAATACACGCCCGTCGATCCTGTTTTTGTCACGGTATCGGAAAAGAGCCTTGAGTATAGTCTTGCCTACCGTTATCGCAAATATCATAAAAATAATGAAGCCTATAAGTCCGTAGCTTATGATTATGGTAATAAGCCCGTTATGAAAATCCTCATATTTCAAACCCCCGAGATATTCCTTGCCGTAATCTATTATATTTGCCTTTCCTATCCCTAATATCGGAAATTTCTCAAAAAGTCCCAGCGACTGTTTCCATATTACAAATCTGCCGCTGTCAAGGTTAGTATTCAAATGCCCAAAGGTAGTTTTAGAGTCCTGTGTATTCGGTTTTATAATAATATTTCCGTTCGGTTCGGGAACATCGGTTAATGACTCTGAGGGCGGGTTTATAACATTCAACAGATATGACGTACCCTCCTGCAAAAGGGTCCTTCCGCCCACGGCAACAGAAATAATCACCGCACAACCAAGAATAAACGCAACAATCCTCATAATAAAATTCAAAGCTGTGTGTCTGTGCCCTTTAAATATAACATACAGTAAAATAAAGCAAAGATATGCCATAAGCATAAGAAGCGAATCATTTGAATCTGTCAGAAATAATGACATCGTATTTACGGCAATACAGAAAATATAATATATTTTCATTTTACTGCCAAGCTTACCGACGGATTTTTTCATAGCCCAAAGAATATTGCAGGATATGATTCCGACAACGGCATAAAATGCCGTTACATTTGCGTTTGAAATTATACCGACAAAACGGTTTTCATGTATTGCAAAGGAATATCCGTTTATAACAAAACCTGCCGGGAATATAAACAGAAATATCAGACCTATTACCATTATTACATTGGTGGCCGTATTTATAAATTCAAGAATTCTCTGCACCTCATGCCTGCATCTGTTTTTACTGCGTCCGGCATAAATTCCGTAGAAAAAGAAAAAACATACCGCCATCCACGCCACCATATAGACATTTAAGAAAAAGTTTGTTCCCCCATGCAGAACACAGGTCAAAAAAGCAAACCCCAAAAAAATATATATAAGATTTCTGTTCCTTATCCGCAGGATATATCCCTTACGGACAGTCCTGAAAATAAAAAGATAGCAGGCCCATATCATTGATATTCCGGCTATGACATAAAAATATGACCCAATCAGACAAATATATCCGAAGAACAACGAAGATATAAAAACAAATCTGAAATTTTCTTCATTATTAAAGAATCGGTAAACAGGATTTTTCTTTATTGCCTCCGTTTTGCTCACCTTATCCCTCCTATACAAGAGCCCTTACCCGAATTATACAACAAATTATAAATCAATTCAATTAAAAAACAGTAATTGGTATTATTTTGTAGATATGCAGATAAAAAAATGGTATTTCTTATGTGATTTTTACAATATTACAAATTTTTGTCTATATCTTTGGTATATTGATAAAATATCCGGAAAGAAATTTTCTATAATATATACTATTCGTATAAATTTATATTCTTATGCTGTTTGTATAACATCAGTCTTTGTGTAGTAATATGCAAATTTTTGCTTGATTATTATTTGTTTATGAGTTAGAATAATAGTTGTGTGCCGAGCGC
>CANRDH010000152.1 GCA_947629295.1 uncultured Clostridia bacterium | reverse complement strand
CGGAATAGGCAGGCTTATACTGATTGATTTTGATAAGGTCGACATAACAAATCTTCACAGACAGCAGTATAAAGCGGCACAAATCGGTATGGACAAGACTGCAGCACTTGCCGAAAATCTTTCTGAGATTGCTCCGTACCTTACGGTTGAGGTACATAATATAAAAATCACAAAGGATAATATGTGCACTCTTTTGAATACCGCGGATATTATATGCGAAGCATTCGATTGTGCAGAGGAAAAGGCTATGATTGCCAATGGCATTTTTGAAATGATGCCGGATAAATATTTTGTTTCCGGTTCGGGAATGGCAGGGCTTGGCTCGGCTAATCTGATAAAGACGAGAAAGGTTACCTCACATTTTATAATATGCGGTGACGAAAACAGCGATATATCGGACGGTATGGGCTTGGTATCGTCAAGAGTGATGCTGTGTGCGTCACATCAGGCTCATGCTGTCATCAGGATAATCGCCGGTGAAACTGATTTTTGATTTTATGAAAGAGGGATAAGAAATGGATGATAAATTGATAATCGGAGGACATGAGTTTAATTCCCGTTTTATACTCGGTTCGGGAAAATATTCTCTTAATCTTATTGAAGCCGCCGTGCGTGACGCGGGTGCTGAAATTATAACCCTTGCGGTACGCCGTGCAAACACGAAGGAAAAGGAAAATATTCTGGATTTCATTCCGAAAGGGGTAACACTTCTGCCGAATACCTCCGGAGCAAGAAATGCCGAAGAAGCAGTGCGTATTGCAAGACTTGCACGGGAGCTTGGCTGCGGTGATTTCGTAAAGATTGAGATAATGCGTGACGCAAAATATCTTCTTCCGGATAATGCGGAAACAATCAGGGCTGCGGAAATTCTTGCAAAAGAGGGTTTTGTTGTAATGCCGTATATGTATCCGGACCTTAATGCGGCAAGGGATCTTGTAAATGCCGGTGCTGCGGCGGTAATGCCTTTGGCGGCACCTATAGGCTCCAATAAAGGACTGGCAACAAAAGACTTTATACAGATTCTGATTGATGAAATTGATTTGCCTATTATAGTTGACGCAGGGATCGGCAAGCCCTCTCAGGCTTGTGAAGCGATGGAAATGGGTGCCGCAGCGATCATGGCCAACACTGCACTTGCTACAGCCGGAGATCTGCCCTTGATGGCGGCGGCCTTCAGACAGGCTGTTGAAGCAGGCAGAAAGGCTTATTTATCAGGTCTTGGACGTGTGCTTGCCCGTGGTTCTTCCGCATCCGATCCGCTTACGGGATTTTTGCGTGATTAGGGGGAAATAAAATGGAAAATCAATATTTTGTGGATTCTGAATATTTGTCGGCGGAAGCTCTTGAGAGAAAGCACCGTTTGGAAAATGATCCGAGCTGCCGTAAGAATCACATGGAATATCTGCCGGGCATGGAGCGGATCAAGTCCGATATCCGTGAAAAGGTTATTTCGCAGATGAATGAATACTGTCCCGAAAGATATACCGCAAGGGATGTAAGGGCGGCATTGGAGCATGACAGATGCAGTATTGAGGACTTCAAGGCTTTGCTTTCTCCCGCAGCCGCACCGTTCTTGGAGCAGATGGCGGAAAGGGCAAGGCTTGAAACAGGTAAGCATTTCGGGAATACAGTGTACCTTTTTACACCGCTGTATATTGCCAATTACTGTGAGAATTACTGCGTTTATTGCGGCTTTAACTGCTATAATCACATAAAACGAATGAAGCTTTCAATGGAGCAAATTGAGCATGAAATGAAAATTATAGCAGACAGCGGTATGGAAGAAATACTTATCCTCACGGGGGAAAGCCGCAGTCAAAGTGATGTAGCATACATCGGAGAAGCCTGTAAGCTTGCACGAAAGTATTTCCGCATGGTAGGACTTGAAATATATCCTGTAAATACAGACGAATATCGCTATCTCCATGAATGTGGTGCGGACTATGTTACGGTATTTCAGGAAACCTATGACGCGGAAAAATATGAAACCTTGCATTTGCTCGGACATAAGAGAGTGTGGCCTTATCGCTTTGATGCGCAGGAAAGAGCATTGCGCGGCGGTATGCGCGGAGCAGCGTTTTCAGCACTGCTCGGTCTTTCGGATTTTCGTAAGGATGCGCTTGCAAGCGCCCTTCATGTTTACTATTTACAGCGGAAATACCCTCATGCGGAGATGTCGCTGTCATGTCCGAGACTGCGGCCTATTCTCAATAATGATAAGATAAATCCGCATGATGTGGGTGAAAAGCAGCTTTGTCAGATTATCTGCGCTTACCGTATTTTTCTGCCTTTTGTGGGTATAACGGTTTCTTCAAGGGAAAGTGCCGAGTTTCGCAACGGTATTGTGAAAATAGCCGCAACAAAGGTATCTGCAGGTGTTTCTACAGGTATCGGAGATCATGAAAGCAAATACACGGGAAAGGAGTCCGGGGACGCAGAGGGTGACGAGCAGTTTGAAATATGTGACAGCCGCAGTTTTGACAGAATGTATGATGATATTTCAAAAGAGGGTTTGCAGCCTGTTCTCAACGATTATTTGTATGTCTGATATTTTATGTGTTACTAATCGAAAGTTGTGTCATAATGATTTTCTTGAACGAATCAGGGAAATTGCTATAAATCGACCTAAAGCAATTATTCTCAGAGAAAAAGATTTGTCTGAGTTTGAATATAAATTCCTTGCTTCCGATGTTCTTTCAATTTGTTCGGAATATAATATTATGTGTATTCTCCATAATTTTTATAAAATTGCAGAGGAACTCGGTGTAGGAGCAATACATCTTCCGCTTGCGGCTTTACGGAATATTAATGATGAACATAAAAAGTTATTTACAACGATTGGTGTGTCATGCCACTCCGTTGAAGATGCACTTGAGGCTGAAAGTCTTGGTTGTACGTATATTACAGCAGGGCACATTTTTGATACGGAATGTAAAAAAGGTCTTCCCGGCAGAGGGCTTGAATTTATCCGAAAAATCTGTAATGCTGTTTCTGTTCCCGTATACGGTATCGGCGGTATCAATGAAGAAAATATAGATTTAGTGAGAAATTCGGGTGTCAGCGGTGTTTGTATTATGAGCGGTATTATGCAATGCGATGATGTAGGTGCGTATCTCGGTAATCTGACAGAAACTTCCCGGAGCATTAACTGTAAAATCTGCTGATGAATATATCGATATGCTTGATAAAAAGCTGCAAGAGGAAGTCGATGAATATTATACGGATAAAAGTATTGGGGAGCTTGAGGATATTCTTGAAGTTATATATTCCATTGTAAAATCCAGGGGATATTCAATAGGGGAGCTTGAAAAAATACGTAAAGAAAAGAAAGAAAAAAGGGGCAGTTTTGATAATAAAATTCTGCTTCTTGAGGTTATTGAGAGTGAATTGTAATAATCGGAGTGAGAACCTGGGTTTTATCCTGTAATCGTCTGAATGCATAGATATATCATATAAAATTTTCGTTGCAGATATTGTTGATAATCAACAAATATCCGCAACGAATTTTTTGAAATAAGTTTTTGCAAGTTACTGTGTACCTTATTCCGACATAATCTGCTTAAGTGGGATTTTTCTCATCCCCGAGCCGTAAATAAGCATAATGCCCTCGTAAATTACAATGAATGATAAAAGTACAATAAAAAATACGGTGAAATCAAAATTAAACTCCGCAGGTATTCCCTCAATTTCGGAAAATACTATTTCTACCATAATTTTCAGCAGGATATACTGATAAACAGAGCCGATAAGGAAGCCTGTATAAGCCGCCGGTCTGTATCCGTCAAGCACCGAGCGTTTACATTCGCCGGCACTATAACCGAATATCCTCATCATGGTTATATTCTTAAGGTTTGATTTTATTACAGCCGTAAGTGC
>CANRDH010000151.1 GCA_947629295.1 uncultured Clostridia bacterium | reverse complement strand
GTGGATCTTATCAGAAAAGCTATCGTAAAAGCAGCAAGCAAAAAGGATAAATAATTATACCGAATTGAAAGAGGAGCATTGGATGTGCGTGCAAAATGCAGTCCGTATGCTCCCCTTTTTTATTTATTGGCTGTATTGTCAGTATTCATCATGATATGCATAAGATAACCTTTGCTGAGTACCCCCTCAGTGCTTATGCATATTTCGGGTACTAATTTGTCAAGTTCATTTTTTCCGCACAGGGAATATAAGGCACATAAAAAATAATTCCTGTCCGTGCTTTCGGGCAGAATCCCCCTGTATTCGTTCGGAAAGCGTGGGATGTATTTATATATTATTTTACTGTGTGTATCAATATCGGGCTTGTATGCCGTAAAAATAAATGCCGACTGCGAAGGGACGGCATTTATTTTATTTTTGTAAATCAGTATATCGCATGGCGGCAAATCATCGGGGGTATTGACGATTTTGAGCGTGCCGCCGGTGTTTTTATAATATTCCGCCGCACGTTTGCCGTAGAAACAGGACATTTCCGTGCTTACCGTGATTTCCGATACAAAGGAAAATAATCTTTCGATAAATTCGTGACATTCGGCGAGCGGGTCATGCACACATACCTTCAGGCTGTCAATCGGAAATGAACCGAGAATATCAAGAATGAAATTTTCCATAAGCCTGATATTCAGCGTATTATCACAAAAACGCTCTATGGGATAATTTTCGGGAATTATGTTTTCACGGCAAAGCACTTTATCCGATGCATCCATTATATAGGGATATATTTTTTTGAAATTGATTTTTCCGTGGTAATATCTGTGTTTTATGTTAAGTACGGATATATCGTCTATGGAGTTTATTTCCCTTTCTGTGCGGCTTCTGCGGAAAAGGGATATAAGCCTGCCCCTGATTCCCGTACCTTTAAGCTTTTTTATGTCAAGTACAACGAGCATAATATCACCGCTTTACAGTTTTCTACAAATATATGCAGAAATAAGCATGAAAATTACAAAAATATTTTTATGTCCGACAGCGAAAAATATTTTATATTTATTGAAAAGCTCCGATCTATGCAATATAATATTTATAATAACTTTTTTAAAAGGAGAGCTGTGCCATGAATGAAATTATCAAAGCAATGCTTGAACGAAGGAGTATAAGAAAATTCAAGCCGGATATGCCGTCAAAGGAAGATATAGATACCTTGATTGAAGCCGGACTTTATGCCGCAAGCGGAAGAAATTTTCAGGGTGTGAAGATAATAGCCGTTACGAACAGGGAGCTGAGGGATGAGATATCCGATGAGAACAGAAAAATAGGCGGCTGGGACGAGGGCTTTGACCCGTTTTACGGTGCGCCTGTTATCCTGATAGTATTGGCAGACAAAAGCCGACCGACATATCTCTATGACGGCAGCCTTGTAATGGGTAATCTTATGCTTGCCGCTCATTCGCTCGGTCTGGGGAGCTGTTGGATACACCGTGCAAAGGAAGAATTTGAAGGCGATACGGGCAGAAAAATTCTTGAAGGACTTAACATACAAGGTGATTGGGAGGGTATAGGTCACTGTGCTCTGGGATATCCCGACGGGGAAGTCCCGACAGCAACCGAAAGAAACCCCGACAGAGTATATTATATCGATTGATACTGTGTTTTAAAAGGTCGTATAACAGGATTTTTTTGATAAAACCGCTTTTGACAAAGTACCCGGATTATATGGAATATAATTTTGGTATATATTTTTCAGAGGTGGTTACGGTTGAAGGTTCGTGAGCTTTCCGCAATAAGAAAATTACGCAAAATAGATTTCGGAGAGGGAGCTAAAGGTATTTTTGTTCAGATCGCAACCTTTGTATGCGGATTTCTTGCGGCAAAAGCGTCCGTATTTGAGGCATATGCGCCGTTCGGTATATCGGTTACGGCGGCTGTCCCTTTTTCAACGGTATTTTCGTCCTTTCTGGGGGCGCTTTTGGGCTACATAATTATGCCCGCAAGCGGAGGAAGCTTTCGCTATGTTGCGGCTATGGTCGCTGTGATAGCAATCAGGTGGACGCTGAGCGATATTAAAAAAATCAACAGGCATTTTCTGTACAGCGCAATAGTAAGCTTTGTGCCTACATTTGCAACAGGTCTTGCGATGATGAGCGTCGGCGGCTTTTCCCCGAGATTATTTTCACTTTATACAACAGAGGCTCTTTTGGGCGGTGCGGCGTCTTATTTTATTTCAAGAACCGTGGTAATGCTTTCGGGGACAAGAAGTCTTGGTATGCTTATGCCGCAGGAGCTTGCCTGCCTTATTATGAGCGGCTGTATAGGCATACTTGCACTGTCGGATTTGACAGTAGGTACGCTTTCTATAGGAAGAATTTTTTCGGTACTGATAGTACTTTTTTCAGCCAGATACGGAGGAATCCCCGGCGGAGCGATATCAGGGATAGCAACAGGCGTTGTGCTCAGTCTTTCTTCCGAGGATTTTGCATTTATCGGCTCCTCCTATGCCTTCGGCGGCCTTATGGCCGGACTTTTTTCTCCTGTGGGAAGGATAGCAAGCTCCATGGCATTCATACTCAGCTCGGTTGTTACAGGTATGCAGACGGGAGATACTGCGAATATTATAAGGGTGATTTATGAAATAATTATAGCTTCTGTTTTTTTCGTCGTTCTGCCTAAAAATACCGGCAGCTTTTTGAAATCGGTATTTATATCAAAGAACGGAGACGACCATGCCGAGGGACTAAGACGCTCAATTATAATGCGGCTTGATTTTGCGTCAAAGGCATTATCAAATGTATCCGACGATGTTGAAGAGGTGTCCGAAAGACTGTCAAGAATAGTGATGCCGACAATGGACAGCGTATATAAGGAAGCGGTGGAAAATACCTGTTCACGCTGCGGAATGAAAGTTTTTTGCTGGGAGCACCGCGACGGGGTGAGCCTTGAATCTTTTGATTATGTGAGCGGAAAGCTGAGAACGGAAGGGGAAATCAAGGCGGAAGGTTTTCGGGATGATTTTAAGAAGAAATGCTGCCGCACCACGGAAATGGCAAATGCGGTAAATAAAAGCTATAAGCATTATCTTGCCTCGGAGGCGGCAGAAAAAAGAATTGACGAGGTACGCCAAGTTGTTGCGGGGCAGTTTTGCGGTCTTGGAGATATTCTCGGTGAGATGGCGGAGGAATATTCAAATTATGAAATATTCGACAACGATCTTGCCGAGCAAATCACCGTAAAGCTCAAGGAGCTTGGACTTAAGCCCGACAGCGTAAGCTGTAGGATAGATTATCTCGGAAGAATGACAATAGAAGCTGAAACAGCAGATACCGACCGTAAAAAAATCAAGCGCGCTCTTATGGTTCATGAAATATCCAGACTTTGCGGAAGGCATTTTGATACGCCGAGCCTTACGTCGGCATTCGGCAGTCTGCGTATAACGATGTGCGAGCGTCCCTGTCTTGATGTGGAAATCGCGGCAAGTCAGCATACCTGCGGCGACGGCAGACTTTGCGGCGACCATATAACATATTTTACAGACGGCACGGGAAAGCTTAACGCTATAATAAGCGACGGTATGGGTACAGGCGGAAGAGCGGCAGTTGACGGCGGAATGGCGTCAAGTATTATGGAAAAGCTACTCAAGGCAGGTTTGGGATATGACTGCTCATTAAAGGTAGTTAATTCCGCATTGCTTGTCAAATCCGGTGATGAATCGCTTGCAACACTTGATATAGTTTCTATTGATTTATATAACGGAAAAACCAATTTTATGAAGGCGGGCGCGGCTCTCTCCTTCATACGTAAGCTTGGGGATATGTACAGAGTGGAAACTCCCTCTCTGCCGGCAGGGATACTCCCGCAGGTGGAATTCACATACACTGAGGACGAGCTTATGGAAGGGGATATAATTGTAATGGTATCCGACGGAGC
>CANRDH010000150.1 GCA_947629295.1 uncultured Clostridia bacterium | reverse complement strand
TCTGAAAACTCAAGGCTTACAACCTTTTGATACGTACCGTCTGAACCTTGAATATTGCTTACATAAGCATTCTTTACGTCCTTGCCGGTAAGTATCTCCTCGCCGTCCTGACTTGTACCTCCGCGGAATACAAGCTGAGCCGTTGATGAAAGCTCCTTGATAGCCTCTCCGGGGTCATATTCCGTATCGTCCGATTTCCATGGAAAACGCACCGTTATTCTGTCATTTGAAAAATCAGGATAAATTTCATAGTCGGTCACGTTCTGATTTACAAGACGAAGGTCGATTATGGATTTTACGGCATTCATCTGTTCATCCGTTGCATCTACACCCTCTGCCGGTGCAAAAACAGCTTCAACGCCGCCTTTGATATCAATGCCCCATCGTATATCCTGCATACCCTTCAGATACGTCAACTTATAATCACCGTTTTCACCGTATATACCAAAAACCGAAGTATAAGTAATAAAGAGTATCAGAAAAAATATGATGAAGAACACCGATTTGCCAATACGTTTCATAAGGTATCCTCCAATATTATTCTTTATCTTGTCAGTTCGCTTAAAAAAATTTACAAATTGACAAAACACATCAATGTCAATTATATAATTTTCAAAGATAAATGTCAATTCTTTTTTATACGTTTTTCAAATCAAATAGATAAACTCCAAATAAAAGTGAAAGCTATATGTAATATTTTTTGTACACAACTCAGCGTAATACATTTATCGGAACATTATGCATCTTTGACAGTCAAAACCCTAAAAGCCGGACAACTGAGCAAATGCAAAAAATAAAATAACAGATAAGAAGCTTAATAAGATCAAACAACGCATCTTCGGAAGTATATGCAAGAGGCGCACAGACTTATTTACAGGATATAAAGCAAACGGTGAATCATTCTGCCTTTTAGACAAATACTAATGTTGCCGGTTTCTTATTCTCACGGCAAAGGTCGAGCGAAAAATATTTTTATTCAATACCTTATACGGTCTTGCGAAAACTGAAAAATCTTGTTTTTTATACTTGACGTGATGCGGAAATAGTAGTATACTACAATCAAACAATATTTTAGAAAGGAAGCTTTTGTATGAATAATAATAACTCATACGATCCTAATGGTTTTTACGGCGGCTATGACAATAATGACAACAACGGAAGCTATAACAGCGACAGCTACGGCGGAAACTATAACGGAAACAGCTATGGCGGAAACTATGGCAACAGCGGCTACGGCGGAGGCGGTTTTGGCGGAGGAGTGAATAACCCGTCACCCTATGCAGGCAATCAAGCAACGGTTTCTCTCGCTGAATACACAAGAAAGGTATTTGGCTGGATGTTTATAGGCTTGCTTATCACATTCGGTATATGTCTTTTTATAGGCATGGATCCCTTAGGTACACGTCTCTTTATCATGAAGTACGCTTATGCCTATTATATCCTTCTCGGTGTTGAAGTGTTGCTTGTGTTTATACTTGGGTTCTTTGTGGCGAAGATGCCTCCCGCAGTATGTCTTGCGGTATTCCTCGCTTATTCGGCAATTAACGGTTTCACCATCGGCCCGCTCCTTGTACTTTACACACCGCAGGTAACAGTTGCCGCTTTTGGCGTAACAGCAGGTATATTCGGTGCTATGGCAGCTTACGGTTATCTTACAAAAAGAGATCTTTCTGGACTTGGTACAATCCTCATGTTCGGTCTTATTGGATTGGTTCTGTTTTCGGTTATTTCGATGTTTGTAGGAATTCCTATGAGTGACCTTCCGGTTTGTCTTATAGGTATAGCTATTTTCATTGGCTTCACAGCTTATGACACACAAAAAATCAAGAGATATTACTCATCAATGCAGTATGATTCTACCTTACTTGCCAAGGGCGCAGTAATTGCTGCTCTTGATTTGTATCTTGACTTTATCAATCTTTTCCTGTATATTCTCAGACTTTTTAGTTCAAGAAGAAATTAATAGTCAATACTTTGGCGGAGAGCTTATGTTCTCCGCCTATTTTTATTTTAAGAACGACTGTTTTAGATTGATTTTTATAGCATTATGGGGTAAAATAATAAGGTAATTTATTAAAGGAGTGTATTATATGAAATTTTCCGAAATGCAATACGAACGTCCTGTTATTGAACAGGCAGCTTCGGATGCCGATAGAATAAAACATGATTTGGAAAACGCAGATTCCTTTGAAGCTGCTGATAAAGCATTTCTTGAATGGGAAAAACTAAGTTCTCATATTGATACAATGATGAGCATTGCATATATAAGGAACAGTATTGATACAAATGATGAGTATTACGAAAAGGAAGTTGAATATATAGATGAAACCTCTCCCCTTTTTGTTGAGCTTGAACAGGGCTTTACAAAAATTCTTGTGGGAAATAAGTTCAGAAAAGAGCTTGAGGAAAAATACGGAAGCCTTTTGTTTAAAAATGCTGAGATGTCACTTAAAGCTTTCTCGCCCGAAATAATTCCGGAGGTGCAGGAAACAAATAAGCTTGAAACTGCATATCAGAAGCTCATTGCATCCGCACAGATTGAATTTGACGGTGAAAAACGTACCCTATCTCAAATGACGCCCTACAAGCAATCCCCCGATGATGAAATACGCAGAGCCGCATGGACTGCGGAGGGTGAGTTTTATAATGAACACGGCAAGGAGCTTGACGAAATATATGATAAAATGGTAAAACTCAGGACAAAGGCTGCTAAAAAGCTTGGCTTTGATAATTTTGTAAAGCTCGGATATCTTCAGATGACAAGAAACTGCTATACACCTGAGGATATTGAAAAATTCAGAAAGGCAGTTGTAAAATATATCGTCCCTGTAGCAGACAGGCTTTACCGTGAGCAGGCTGAAAGGACAGGACTTGAATATCCGCTGTCCTTTGCCGACGCCGCTTTGAAATTCAAGGACGGTAATCCTACTCCGCAAGGAAATGCAGAGGACATACTTGAAACAGGTAAACAGCTTTATCATGAGCTTTCGGAGGAAACCTCGGAATTTATCGATGTTATGCTCAGCGATGAGCTTCTTGATGTTCTCAGCAAAAAAGGTAAAGCAGGCGGAGGTTACTGCTCAAATCTGTTAGACTATAAAGTACCCTTTATTTTCTCAAATTTCAACGGTACTGCTGATGATGTTGAGGTCATAACGCATGAGGCGGGTCATGCCTTTGCTTTCTATACCTCAAGAAATATAGTGCCGTCCTCAAATATCAGTCCCACTCTTGAGGCTTGTGAAATTCACTCCATGACAATGGAATTTTTCGGTTGGAGAAAAAGTGATGAGTTTTTCGGTAAGGACAGCATGAAATTTAAGTACAGTCACCTCTTCTCCGCAATAACCTTTATACCCTACGGTACAATGGTTGACCATTTCCAACACCTTGTTTATGAAAATCCCGACACAACTCCCGAACAAAGACATGATATATGGAAAAAGCTTCTCGGTATATATATGCCGTGGATGAAGCTTGACGGTTCACCGTTCTATGGTGAGGGCAAGGGTTGGCAAAGACAGATGCATATATATGAAAATCCGTTTTACTATATCGACTACTGTCTTGCACAGACTGTTGCACTTGAATTTTGGGATATCATGCAGAAAAGTCATGATGAGGCTTGGGAGCGTTATATGCGTCTTGTTAAAAAAGGCGGAACTCAAACCTTTACGGAACTGGTAGAAACAGCAGGTCTTAAATCACCGTTTGACGAAGAGGCTCTTAAAGAAATTGCACAGACATCAGAAAAATGGCTTGGCGGCGTGCCGCCGCTGTCAATTCGCCGGCGTGCCTACGGTGTCAAGTCGTAATTACTTCATTCGGGTTAATTAATCTATGGCTCGACCATAAATTTACTCGGTGAACAAGAAAGGTTTATCATTTCTGCTTGCGGAGCGGCTCCGTGGAGCCGCTATCGATACTTTCC
>CANRDH010000149.1 GCA_947629295.1 uncultured Clostridia bacterium | reverse complement strand
AGGAGTGTTACAGTTGAAAGTAAATTTTCATACACATACATACCGTTGCCTCCATGCAGTCGGAAGCGAAGAAGATTATGTAAGAGAAGCGGTATCAAAAGGTCTTGAAGCACTCGGCTTTTCCGACCATGCCCCGTTTCCGGATAAGGACTATGGATTTCGAATGAAGTATGAGGAGCTTGGAGATTATATTAATGAAATAGACAAACTGAAAATTGAATATGATAACGTCATCAAAATATATAAAGGTCTTGAAATTGAATACCATTCATGTTATACAGAATACTATTCAACACTTTTGAATAAATTCAAGCTTGATTATCTTGGACTCGGTGAGCATACTTATACAACAAAGTCAGGATTTTTTAAAAATATATTTTTTGCCGAAAGCACAAATGATTATATTGATTACGCTTTAAGTATTTCCGAAGCATTGGAGACAGGTTTTTTTGCCTTTGTTGCACATCCCGACCTTATGATGCTTAACGAATTTGCATGGGATAATAATTGTGACAAAGCCTGCAATACAATAATCACGGCAGCCGAAAAATATGATATTCCTCTTGAGTATAATGCCAACGGCTTCCGCAGAGAAAAAAAGAATTATCCCGACGGTATACGCCATCCGTATCCAGACGACCGTTTCTGGAAGCTTATAAGCGGAAGTAAGATAAAGGTAATAATCGGCTCTGACTGTCATAATCCTCAGCAGATTCGTGATGATGCAGTTATCCGTGCCGAAGATAAGTGCGCTGAGCTTAATCTTAATGTAATTTATTCTTTATTTTAAAAGGTGATTTGATGAAAAAAAGAAAACTTAAAAAAATTACGGCACTTTTTCTTCTCTTATCAATGGTTTTCGGAATATCGGCTTGCAGTGAAGGTGCAGAGAGTGAATCATCCGAAATATCTGAGAACTCTGTTGTAGAATATTCTCAGGAGAAATCCGAAGTATCATCAGAGGTGACATTAAGCAGTGAAATAAGCTACTCGGTGCCTGAGTCCTTGCAGTCCGTTGAGGATAAGAGTGAGAACTCTGATGATGACGGCAACACAGACTTTCCAAAAGAATGGCAGGATGACGGGATTTTTTCTTCCAAATATGAAAAAGCATATGAGCTTGTAAAAAGCATGGGTACGGAGGAAAAGGTGGGACAAATTCTTCTTGCGAGATGTCCGTCGATTGATGCAGTGGCTGAAGCAAAGGATTTTCATTTGGGTGGTTATGTACTTTTCGGAAATGATTTTGACAGAAAAACAAAAAATGAAATAGCAGGCAATATCAGGTCCTACGTTAATTCTCAGGATATACCCATGATAATTGCCGTTGACGAGGAGGGCGGAACTGTAAGTAGGCTGAGCCGGAACAGTGAATTGACAGACCAACCCTTTAAGTCTCCGAGAGAGCTTTTTGACGAGGGCGGTATTGATGCTATCGTTAGTGATACAAAGAAAAAATCTCTACTTATGAAAAGCCTCAATATTAATACAAATCTTGCGCCTGTATGTGATATCAGCAAAATGCAGGGTGATTTTATGTATGACCGTTCCCTTGGTCAGAATCCCGATATTACATCAGATTATGTAAGCCGGTATACTAAGGTAAGTCAGGAAAACGGTATTTCCGTTACGCTCAAGCATTTCCCCGGATACGGTAATAATGTAGATACCCATACTTCAGTTGCTGTGGACAAACGCACCTACGAAACATTTGTAAACAATGACTTTCTTCCTTTTAAAGCGGGTATTGACGCCGGAGCACATATGGTTCTTGTGAGTCATAATATTGTAGAATGTATGGATGAAAAATATCCTGCTTCGCTCTCGCAGAAGGTGCATAATATCCTCCGCGAAGAATTGGGATTTACAGGTATTATAGTAACCGATGATCTTGCAATGGATGCGATAAGCAAATATGTAACTGATTATTCTCCGTATACTGCGGCTGTGCTTGCGGGGAATGATATGTTGTGTGTATCGTATTATGATGAAGCGTATAATGACATACTGAAGTCTGTGAATAACGGTACTATTGATATTGAGCTTATAGACCATGCCGCTATGCGTGTAATAGCTTGGAAAATGATGAAAAATATGTTATAATATTATTCAGAAAGATAAGATCTCTTCAATAATATTTTCATAAATATCGGGAGGGTTGGCTCCCTCTATACGCTCAATTACCTCCCCATTTTTTATAACAATTACATAAGGAATACTTTCTACGCCGAAATTTATGACAATATCCGGAGACTGCTCCACATCAACACAGAATATCCTTATGCTGTCTGCGTATTTTTCGGCTGTTTCCTCCATCACAGCTTCAAGTGCTTTGCTCTGTATATCCATGTATTCATAAAAATATACAAGAGCTGTGCCGCATTCAAGTTTTTCCTCAAAATCATATGAATCTATCTGTGTAATATAATCATTCATTTTTATCCCTTCCCTATATTTTTATATCAGATGTTACTTCTTTTTGAAGGAAGCTTCACCAAGGCAGTAAAAACAAGAAGCCGAAACATTGAATTTAAAGTATGTTGTTTCGACATAATTATTTCTGCGTTTAGCAGTTATTCTATTTATGGAAAAAATTACCACCCGTATAAATAACGGCATTTTTCGCCATACAAAGATGGTATCATAAAAACACGGTTATTTGTTTTTAAAACCGTTATCAAGTGCGACTCTCAGTGCAACGGCAGTCTTACCAACAAAAGGAAGAAGCCTTTGCTGAAATTTCACGGCATAGACTATTCCCATAACCGTAAGCATTATGTACGCTACGCTGATTCCTACGGAAAGGAGAAGAACAATTACCGTTTGTAGGGCAGGAATAGCGGTTAAAAGCAGATAAATCAGAAAATCAATAAAATAAAGCAATACGAAAAAAGCAAAAAGAATCCCTCCCTGAAATGTATGGAAACGAAGGTCGGGATTGTCCTTCTCGACAGAAAAGTGTCCGATTACAAAAAGAACACCTATATATGAAATTGCTGATAAAAATCTGATATTGCCATTATCCTCGTTCATATTGCACCACCTTCCGAATATATATACATTCTATAATATCGGAATAAAAAATGCAAGTGGGATTTGTGTGAATGAAAGGCAAAAGAATATAAAAGACATTTTTTTCATATATATGTTGAGAAAGCTAACGAGGCATAGCCTCAAGAAAGGAATGAAGCAAAATGACAGGATATCATCCTGAAGGCAGACTTATCACCACAGCGGAAAATTTTTCCGCAATGCAATCAATGTCCTCGCTGACAGACGCTTATCACGAAGGCAAAATACTTGAGGGCAGAGCTGTTGTATGTGATTCGGCACATAATCTTATTGTTGACCTCGGAATAATGAAGGGAATAATTCCCAGAGAGGAGGGAGCTATCGGAATAAGAGAAGGAACTGTCAGAGATATAGCCGTTATATCAAGAGTAAACCGGCCTGTATGCTTTGTTATTACCGATTTTACAAAAAATGAAGCAGGAAAAACGGTCGCTGTTCTTTCAAGAAGGCTTGCTCAGGAAAGATGTATGCACGAATATATTGAAACTCTTATGCCAGGAGATATTATTGACGCAAAAATTACACATCTTGATTCCTTCGGGGCTTTTGCCGATATTGGGTGCGGTATAGTATCCCTGCTCCCCATTGATTCAATTTCGGTGTCAAGAATTGACCATCCGAGAGAACGATTTTCCGTTGGAATGGAAATAAAAGCAATAGTAAAATCCTTTGAGGGAGGAAGGATAAGCCTTACCCATAAAGAGCTTCTCGGAACATGGGAGGAAAATGTCAGCCGTTTTGAAATAGGAGAAACTGTAGCAGGAATAATCCGCTCAGTTGAGGATTACGGCGCTTTTGTAGAGCTTGCTCCGAACCTTGCGGGTCTTGCGGAAATGAAGGATAATATAAGAGCAGGTCAACA
>CANRDH010000148.1 GCA_947629295.1 uncultured Clostridia bacterium | reverse complement strand
ACAATTCCGCCCTGCTCGCCCATTCTGCGGGGTTTAACATGCTTGGACACGAGGTTTACCTTTTCGATAATAACCTTTCCCTCTTTGGGGCTTACTGCCATTACCTTACCCTTTTTGCCCTTCTGGGAGCCGCTGAGAACAACGACTGTATCGCCTGTTTTAACATGAACCTTGTTACTCATTGTTCGCACCTCCATCAAAGCACCTCCGGAGCAAGGCTGAGGATCTTCATGTAGTCATGATCACGAAGCTCTCTTGCTACCGGACCGAATATACGGGTACCCCTCGGGTTTTTGTCTTCCTTTATGATAACGGCTGCATTCTCATCAAATCTGATGTATGTACCGTCGTCACGACGCACGCCCTTTGCCGAACGTACAATTACTGCCTTTACGACATCGCCTTTTTTTACAACGCCGCCGGGTGCTGCCTTTTTAACGGAAGCAACTACGACGTCACCTATATTTGCGTACCTCCTGCCTGTACCGCCGAGGACTCTTATTGTCATAAGCTCCTTTGCACCGGTATTATCGGCAACCTTGAGGTAGGTCTGCTGCTGTATCACAGTGCGTTCCTCCTTTACTGAAAGCCATTATTTAGCCTTCTCTATAATCTCTACTAAGCGCCATCTCTTATCCTTAGAAAGCGGACGGGTTTCCATTATTCTTACACGGTCGCCCACGCCTGCCTCATTGTTTTCATCATGAGCCTTAAGTCTGATTGTACGCTTGATAATCTTGTTATAAAGCGGATGCTTTACGCTGTCCTCGATAGCAACAACAATTGTCTTATCCATCTTGTCGCTGACTACCTTGCCGACATTGGTTTTTCTAAGGTTTCTTTCCAAAGTAAGTCTCCTCCTTCCCCTTATGCGTCAGCCTGCTGCGCCGCAGAAAGCTCGTTCTGGCGGATAACAGTCTGTACTCTTGCAATATCCTTCTTAACTGCTTTTATACGCATCGGGTTATCGAGCTGATTGATTGTAAGCTGGAAACGCAGGTTGAAAAGTTCCTCTTTAAGGCTCTGAAGCTTAGTCTCAAGCTCGGCATCGGTCATTTGTCTGATCTCTGAAGCCTTCATTATTCATCAACCTCCGTTTCTTTCTTTGTAACAAACTTAGTCTTTATCGGCAGTTTCATTGCAGCAAGACGAAGTGCCTCCCTTGCTGTCTCCTCCGGAACACCCGCAAGCTCGAACATTACTCTGCCCGGCTTTACAACAGCCACCCAGAACTCAGGTGAACCTTTACCTGAACCCATTCGTACCTCTGCGGGCTTCTTTGTAACAGGCTTATCAGGGAAAATTTTTATCCATACTTTACCGAATCTTTTGCAGTAACGAGTCATAGCGACACGGGCTGCCTCGATTTGGTTTGCCGTGATCCAGCCCGGCTCAAGAGCCTGAAGACCGTACTCACCGTATGTTACCTTATTTCCGCGCAGAGCCTTACCTGTCATACGACCTCTGTGAACTCTGCGGTATTTAACTCTTTTAGGCATTAACATATTACTTGCTGCCTCCTTCCCTGCGAGGCTTACGGCTATCACTGAGAACTTCACCCTTATAGAGCCAAACCTTGACGCCGATTATGCCATATGTTGTGTTTGCCTCTGCAAAACCGTAATCTATATCTGCTCTGAGCGTCTGAAGCGGAATCGTACCCTCATGGTACTGCTCGGATCTTGCAATTTCAGCGCCGCCGAGACGACCTGAGCACATGATCTTTATACCCTTTGCGTTGAACTTCATAGCTCTGCCTATGCTCTGCTTCATAGCACGGCGATAGGAAATTCTTCTTTCAAGATCTCCTGCAACCTTTTCAGCTATAAGCTGAGCGTTGATATCCGGATTCTTGACCTCTACTATATTGATTGCTACCGGCTTGCCGAGGATATTCTCACACTGAAGACGGAGCTTTTCTATCTCTGCACCGCCCCTTCCGATTACCATACCCGGTTTAGCACAATGAATATGAATTCTAACCTTTGCGGCGTCTCTTTCAATTTCAATCTTAGGAACGCCGGCAGCGTTGAGCTGCTTCTTGAGAGTCTTACGGAGGTTGTAGTCCTCAACGAGTGTTTCGCCGAAGTCCTTATCGCTTACAAACCAACGTGAGTCCCAATTCTTGATAACACCTACACGAAGACCGTGCGGATTTACTTTCTGACCCATTAGCTTACCTCCTCATCGATTATTCTTTCTCTTTGAGCACCAGTGTGATATGTGATGTTTTCTTATTAATTCTGTATGCACGACCCTGTGCTCTCGGACGAATTCTCTTGAGAATCGGACCCTGACCTACATAGCATTCAGCAACATAGAGCCTTTTTGTGTCCATATTATAGTTGTTCTCAGCATTTGCCATTGCGGATCTGAGAAGCTTCTCAAGATCCTCGCAGGCAGCCTTCGGGGTGTGCCTCAGAACTGCCAATGCGTAATCGCACTGCTTATTACGGATAAGGTCAAGAACTATCTTTACCTTTCTCGGTGAAATACGGGCGTATTTAAGTTCTGCCCTTGCTTCCATGTTCATACACTCCTTTCGGCCATTACTTTGATGTCTTTGAGCCGGCATGACCCTTGAAGGTTCTGGTAGGTGCAAACTCACCGAGTTTGTGTCCTATCATATCCTCGGTTACATAAACCGGAACGTGCTTGCGGCCGTCATGCACCGCAAATGTATGTCCTACGAAATCCGGGAATATTGTTGAAGATCTGCTCCATGTCTTGAGAATCTTCTTTTCTCCGGTTTCATTCATCTGCTGAACCCTTTTTAACAGCACAGGCTGTACATAAGGACCCTTTTTAACGCTTCTGCTCATTGTTCAAAGCTCCTTTCTGTATGCCTTTGATTACTTACCGTTTCTGCGCTTAACTATAAGCTTATCAGAACGTGTATTCTTTCTTGTCTTATATCCGAGAGCAGGCTTACCCCACGGAGTAACAGGACCCGGACGTCCTACAGGGGATTTACCCTCACCACCGCCGTGCGGGTGGTCATTCGGGTTCATGACTGAACCTCTTACCTGAGGTCTCCAACCCATGTTTCTCTTACGTCCTGCCTTACCGATCTTTACATTGGCGTGGTCTATATTGCTTACCTGACCGATTGTAGCCATGCAGTTCTCAGGTACGTTTCTGAGCTCGCCGGACGGAAGTCTGAGAAGTGCAAGTTTATTTTCCTTTGCCATAAGCTGAGCCATGTTGCCTGCGCTTCTTGCAAGCTGCGCACCCTTGCCGGGATAAAGCTCAACGTTATGGATAAACGTACCGACCGGAATATTTACAAGCGGAAGTGCGTTTCCGACCTTTATATCCGCATCGGGACCGGAAATAACCTTATCTCCTACGTTAAGTCCTACAGGGGCAAGTATATAGCTCTTTACACCGTCAGTGTACTCTATAAGAGCGATATATGCTGTTCTGTTCGGATCGTATTCAAGTGTCTTTACCTCAGCCTCAACGCCGAACTTCTGACGCTTGAAATCTATTATTCTGTACTTTCTTCTGTTTCCGCCGCCTCTGTGACGAACTGTTATTCTGCCGTAGCTGTTACGGCCGGCTTTCTTATTCTTCGGTGCGAGCAGGCTTTTTTCCGGCTCGACCTTGGAAAGAACCGTATAATCCACAACCGACATATTTCTTCTTGACGGTGTAGTCGGTTTATAATTCTTTATTGCCATTTATTTCACTCTCCTCATGATGGCTTTGCGGAGAACGGCATATTCTCCATTCATTCTGCCTGTCTGTATCAGGCTTACATCATGCCTTCAAAGAACTCTATCGGCTTGCTTCCCTCAACGAGTGTTACATAAGCCTTTTTCCATGAAGGAGTATATCCCTCATGTCTGCCCTGACGGCGAAGACGTCCTCTGACATTTACTGTATTTACCTTTGCTACCTTAACATTGAAGATTTCCTCAACTGCTCTTGCTATATCTATTTTGGTAGCGTTCTTTGCAACCCTGAATGTATATTTATTGCCGGATGCAACGCCTGTCATGCTCTTTTCTGTGATGACCGGCTTTATTATGATGTCACGAGCTGTCATGCGTATACCTCCTCGAT
>CANRDH010000147.1 GCA_947629295.1 uncultured Clostridia bacterium | reverse complement strand
AAAGCGGATCAACCGCCGAAAAATATGCAGAAGAAAACAATATACCGTATATTGCGGAATAATATTAAAGACACCGATTTTGGCATCGGTGTCTTATATTTTTATTGTTTATATACAGCAGTAACCACGCTTCTATACAGTTTTTGTCCCGAATATAACCTTTAGCGCATCTCCTGCGCTTTCACCCGACTCCATTTTTATACGGATATGCGGTTTTGTACCCATATCAAGATTTGATTTCCTTCCAAGTTTTCCCATATGCTCCATGATGTCGGCGGCACCCTCACACCGTATTTCCTTAAAATATATACATATATGTCCGTCACGCTCACGTATGGCAGAAACTCCCTTTTCATTAGCCCTGCTCCTTACAAGCGCAATATTGATGAGTCCCTCAACGGATTTCGGCATATCTCCGAAACGGTCAATCATCTCGTCTATAACGTCTGCCGCGTCCTCATTTGTTCGTATATCCGCAATCCGTCTGTACATTTCAAGACGATGACTCAGGTTTTCAATATAATCCTCAGGTATATGTGCGTCCGCCTGTATATCAACCACACAATCGTTTTCATAACTATGCGGCTTCTCTCCCTTTGCCTCGCTTACTGCCTCTCCGAGCAGCTTCATATACATATCATAGCCGACGTCTGTCATATGCCCGTGCTGGCTTGCCCCGAGCATATCTCCCGCTCCTCTGATTTCAAGGTCACGCAGAGCTATTTTGAAGCCCGAGCCGAATTCCGTAAATTCTCTTATCGCTTCAAGCCTTTTCTGTGATACCTCGCTCAGCGCCTTGTTCGCAGCAAAAGTAAAATATGCATACGCCCTCCTGCTTGACCTTCCGACTCTGCCCCTGAGCTGGTGGAGCTGCGAAAGACCCATGCGGTCGGCATTTTCTATAATAAGGGTATTCGCACTTGGTATATCCACTCCCGTTTCAATTATAGTCGTACTTACAAGAATATTTATCTCCTGCTCGAGCATTCTCCGCCATACCTCGGACAGCTCCGCTTCGCTCATTTTTCCGTGTCCGAAGCCCACCTTCGCTTCGGGTATGGCTTTCGCTATATCCGATGCCTTCTGCTCAATTCCATCAACACGGTTATAAAGATAGAATACCTGTCCGCCTCTCCTCAGTTCACGGCGTATTGCTTCATTGATAACCGCCTCGTCGTATTCAAGTACATATGACTGCACGGGATGTCTGTCCTGCGGTGCTTCCTCGAGTGTCGACATATCCCTGACTCCCGACATAGCCATATTCAGCGTTCTTGGAATTGGCGTAGCCGACAGTGTCAGAATATCGACGTTCTTATATAATGCCTTAAAGTTTTCCTTCTGCTCAACTCCGAATCTTTGTTCCTCGTCTATTATGACAAGTCCAATATCGTAAAATTCTATATCCTTGCGTATCAAACTATGAGTACCCACAACCATATCTATATCGCCGCGCCTCAGCTTTTTTATTATCTCCTCCCGTTGTGCGGGTGTTCTGAATCTGGAAAGCAATTCAATTTTTATCGGGTAGCTCCCAAACCTTCTCAGTATCGTCTGATAATGCTGCCATGCAAGAATGGTTGTCGGAACGAGCATGGCGCATTGCTTTCCGTCTGTTATACACTTAAATGCCGCCCTTAGTGCCACTTCTGTCTTTCCGAAGCCCACATCTCCGCAAAGAAGCCTGTCCATAGGCACGGGTCTTTCCATATCCTCTTTTATTTCCGTTATACAGCGTTTCTGGTCCTCTGTTTCCTCATACTCAAATTTCTGCTCAAAATCCCTTTGCCATTCGTTATCCCCGGAAAAGGCAAAGCCCTTTGCCTTCATTCTTTCCGAATACATTTTTATCATCTTGTCCGCAATATCCTTTACTGCCTTCCTTACCCTTGTTTTGGATTTCTGCCACTCGTTTCCGCCAAGTCTGCTGAGCCGTACCACAGAATCCTCCTTGGGACCTATATATTTGGATATAAGGTCAAGCTGAGTGACCGGAACATAAAGACTGTCGCCCTTTGCATATTTAATTATAATATAATCTTTTACAATCCCGTGTATTTCCTTTTTCTGCACACCCTGAAACAGTCCGATACCGTGGGTGCTGTGTACAACATAATCCCCCGGAGAAAGCTCCGACAGACTGAATAATGCGCCCTTTTTTTTCTTTTTCCTGCCGTCCTTGCGCACAGCAGCGGAAACCCTCGAATGTGCTATAAGTATAAACTGTGCGGACGGATATTCAAAGCCTGCGCTCAGACTTCCCTCGGTAACATATACGCCCTTTCCTTCAAGCCCCGCGTCGGACGGTAAAAGACGAACATTAATATTTTTTTCAAGAAGATCATTGTACACATTTTCGGCATTCTTTTTTGTTCCGGCTAGAATAACGCAAATCTTATCATGGGCAGATACATCAAGCCCCTCACAAAGCACCGATATTGAGCCGCTCCACGGTGAAAGCTGCTTTGCCGTAAAATTAACAAGCTCCCTTAGCGGCAGCTCACAGCTTCCTCTTGCAAAATTATCGGTAAATACCGTATCTCTTTCGGAAAGATAAAGCAAATGGTCCTGCCATTCCTTCATAAAGCGATCAAGCCCTCTGCAAAGAATACCTTCCTTTTTATAGTCGGCCATATCCTCACTCCACTGCATAAGAACAGAGCGTACCCTGTCCTTCAATACGGGCTGTTCGGAAACAAAGACAATTTCATTATCATCAAAATAATCGTATAAAACTGCGGGTTCGTCATATATAAGGGAATAATATTTATCGGCGGAGGTAAGTCTTGCCCCGCTCCTGATAATATCCGCTTCTTCCTTCATAATTTCCTTTGCCTTGCCTGAATATTTATCACGCAAAGACGCTGCTTTTTTCTCTATTTTTTCTGCAAGTACATTTTTATCATCATATAATATTTCGCTTGACGGAGTAATTGAAAATTCCTCTATCCTGTTTGTTCTTCGTTGAGTTAAGGTATCAAATTCCGATATTGTATCGATCTCATCTCCCCAAAACTCCACACGGTAGGGATGAGCGGCGGAAGGCATAAATACATCAAGTATTCCTCCCCTGACGGAAAACTGACCGTTTCCCTCGACCTGCTCGGCTCTTACATATCCGCAGGCAAGAAGTACCCTGACAAGCTCATCAATAGAAATTTCTTCCCCTTCACGTATAACGGAAATATTTCTTTTTAGGATCTCGGGAGGAACGGTATATTGCAGTGCCGCGTCTGCACAAGCGACAACGACATCACAAGCTTTTCCGATAAAGGAGCATAACGCACCTATCCTCTGATGAATAAACTCACCCGAAACACCGGTATACTCGCGAAAGGTAAAATCTCTTGCGGGATAATATACGGCTTTCAGCCCCATTTCGTTTATATCCGTGCATATCCTTGAAGCCTCGGTCTCGTCTGCCGCAATAACGAGCGCGCGTCTTTTCAGCCGCCTGCACATTGAATAAATAAGGTGTGCCTTATGTATGCCTGAAAGACCGGTAGCCATAACAGGTGTAGCACCCTTTTCAACTGCTCTTTCAAGTGTTCTGTATTCCTCAGTTCCCCAAAGTATATCATCTAAAAATTTCATATATTTCTCCTAATAATCATTAATTTCAGAACGCACTTTTACCGCAAAAGGAGTATCTCCCCCCTTGCGGTATAATATCTTTATTTTATTTTATCAAAAATTCTCGGATTTCGCATTTAAAATCTCCGGGCTTCGGCAAATTAAATTGCACCCTTAATCATTAATTGAACAGATTCATCGCCTTATCCGTCTGACCGTCAATCATAAGCTCAACAGCCTGACTTGCCTTATCGGCTGACTGCATCATGATTTTCATTTCATCCTCTGTAAAGTGCGACAATACCCAATCGGCAAGGTTCCATCTCTCCGGCTTATGTCCCACTCCGAGCTTTATTCTCGGAAACATATCACTGCCCGTGAGATAAATAATGTTCTTAATTCCGTTATGTCCTCCGTCGCTTCCCTTGCGGCGTATCCTCATCCTCCCCACATCAAGGGAAATATCATCAAATATTACAATGACCCTTTCCGGCGG
>CANRDH010000146.1 GCA_947629295.1 uncultured Clostridia bacterium | reverse complement strand
CATAAGCAAAGACGCTTTGATTATTTCAGAGCGTCCTTTATTTTTTATGGAGGAGTTTATATGAAAAAACCGCTGATTGCCGTAATGCCGCTGTATGACAGCGAAAAGGTGTCATACTGGATGCTGCCCGGATATATGAAAGGAATAGAAGCGTCCGGCGGTGTACCCGTTATGCTTCCGCTGACAACAGACAATGAAATTCTTGATATGATATCTCAGAAATTTGACGGATTTCTTTTTACCGGAGGTCAGGATGCAGACCCCGGATTATATGGGGAGGAGAAGCTTACGTGCTGCGGAGAGGTCTGCAAAGAGCGTGATATTATGGAGAAATATCTTCTTGAAAGAATTATAGAGCTTGACAAGCCTGCATTGGGAATATGCCGCGGAATACAGATATTTAATGCGGCTTTGGGGGGTACTTTGTATCAGGATTTGAATAAACAGCACCCGTCAGACACGGAGCACCATATGTCACCTCCGTATAACAGGGCTGTGCATTCTGTGTTCGTTTGCAGTGATACACCGCTCAGTGAAATTATCTCAGACGAAATTATCGGAGTAAACAGCTATCATCATCAGGCGATAAAGGAGTTATCTCCAAAACTGGAAGCAATGGCAATTTCCGAGGACGGTCTTATTGAGGGGGTATATATGCCCGATAAAAAATTCATTCTTGCATTACAGTGGCACCCTGAGTTTTCTTTCAGGTCGGATACGAACAGCCTTGAAATATTCCGAAACTTTATCAAAGCAGCCTGCTGAGGTTAATAAATTGAATTAACAAAAATATTGCCATCTGTGTTCAATTTTTTATACACAGATGTTGAGTCCCGTAGAGTTAAACCTGTTGAAAAAAACGCTCCAAAAACGCATGAACAGTGGTTTTGGAGCGTTTTGATTATATTATGTGTGAGCCGATATTAAACTCATTTGCGGGAAAGTTTGCCGTAGTTTTTTCTCAAATTACCCCCGGATATTTTCTTTTATTTTCGGCTCCGTAAAATCCGATTTCTGAATACTGCTGTCATTGATGCCGTCCTTGTTTCTATTGTCAGTTGCATAAAGATAATACGATAAAAGCAGGGGTATTGAATATGAGATGGGAAATGCATAGCGTGGGTGAGACGCTATAACGGGAGAGGCAATGATCACGAGTAAAGTCATGATAAGCGGAATGGATATTACCAATATCTCATTCCGTTTTTTATTAATCGCATAGATCAGAATACAGAGCATAATCAGAGTATAAAATGCGTTTGAATTGAGCAGACTTAAAAACGGCAGATGAGTAGTCAGTTTATATAGATCTGTGAAAACCTGCTGTATATTCGTCAGAGGCTCAAATTCCTTTATTCCTAATTTTTCAAATCTTTTTTTGTCATGCTCATTAGTTACTTCTGTCTGATAATATATTCTCGAGGTTTCATCGAAAGGATAAAAAATAAAGTAGTTCTGATTAAGGGTTGCCTCAAAATAGCAAATAGGATGCTTTTTGAACTGTGCAAACCAGACCTTGAAATAATTTATTAGCTTTTCCTTTGCATCATCATTGAGTGTTTCTGGTTTGTACGTTTTCTTAACAGGGTCGCTGATTATTTCGTCATAAAGCTTCCCGAGATTATCATAATCTAAAATTGCGTCAATGGCTTCCCTTTCATCTTCTGTCACCTCGTCGCCGTAATCACGTACATATCTTGCGGTTTGCTGGAAAGGAATAGATAAAGCTTCCCTGATGCTTCCAGGAGCTATATTATACGCGTTTGTCATCAGGATTGTGATACCCGACGAAAGTATAATCGGGACGATTAACATAGCTATACCACCGCATAGATATTTCACCGAAATCCTTTTCTTCACGAAATCCGCAATGAATTTGATCGCAAGGACTGCAATGAGAGGATATACGGCATATTTACCGTTATTTCTCAACAAAATTGTCAGAGCTGCCGAAATCACCGTCAGGATAATATTTCTCGGTGTTCGGAATTTTTCCTTTTGTGTAAGCAGCAAAATAATCTGAACCAAGAAAACAACAAATGCCATGCAGTATAATATATCCTTTACTGTGAGCGAAACAAAGGCAATGTAAATCGGCATAAAACCGAACGTAAAAATTGACACAACATTCAACCATATAGGAGCGTTCAGTTTTTTCATAACCGTAAGTACATAGGCCATAGCCGCTGCACAGACTATATACTGGAATATAAGATATATAAATACCCCGACCTCGGGAGAACCGAACAAAGATTTTCCCATATCCACAAATATACCAATCAACAGGGTACAAAGCGGTGGATGATGTGAAGTGAATTTCATCATGCCGTAATACTGTAAAAGCTCTGTATAAGCGTCCGCATACATAACGCCGGGATAGGATACAATAAGATATGGCGTCCACACTGCTATAAGAAATACAAATGGAAATGTAAACGGATGTTTGTTCCAAAAATTCAAAACACGAGCCACGATTCCGTATTTTCTGTTTTTCAGGCAATTTTCCCCGATTTTTAAATCCGGTCTCTTTTCGAGAAAATACCAAAACAGATGTATAAGATTATCAACGAAATAGTAACTTCCCCAGAAAAGTATTACGGATTTTACTATCTGCCCGCCGGAGCATACAAGCAAATTCAAATCATTTTCTATAGAAAACGCTTTGCCTATTGTCCACATTATAGCGGTAAACATCGAAAATATACGTGCAAATCTGAGTCGCTTTATCCCAAGAGAGGCAATTTTACGGCTCAGTAAAATGAATAATACACTTACAACGGTGATTTGAAAAAAAACATTATCAAGAGAACTTGAGACATTTTCAATGCACTCGTAAATATAATTAAATCCTCCCGCAGTATTTCTTCGTTCATAGATATGCCTCTTCATATTCATAAACAGCATACACGCGGCGAAAAGACTGCCGAGCGCAGCAAGAACAAAATTGCTGTCAATGACTTTGCCTTTGATAATGCTTCTGTTTTTATTTTTACTCATAAACAGTCACCCCTAATTTCATCCGTTTTCAGAGATTCAGGTTATCAGTCTTACTTTTGAATTCATCGCTTGCCTTTATAAGATGATATTCAAAATCCTGTCTGTTTTTCTGAGTCATGGTTGAAAGCAAAAGTCCGCAGAAAAACGAAAGTATTGCTGCAATAAATGTAAAGCCGCAGACAATAAGTGTCGGCAGATTAGGTACAAGACCTGTTTTTATGTAATCGGCAAGCACGGGAATAAAGAATATTGCCGAAATCAGTGTGAGTATCACAGAAAAGATTGAGAAAAACGCAAGTGGCTTATATGTACGGAAAAGTCTGAATATTGTCCTCAGCACCTTAAAACCGTCGGAGTAGGTGTTCAGTTTTGACACGCTGCCCTCGGGGCGGTCACGATATTCTATCACGACGTTCTCGACCTGCATATTTTTGTCAATTGCATGAATGCTCATCTCTGTTTCTATCTCAAAACCTTTTGACAGCACGGGGAAGGTCTTTACAAAGTTATAGCTGAATGCGCGGTATCCGGTCATTATATCCTTGATATCGCTTTTGAACAGCATATTTATGCTCTTGCGCACGATACTGTTGCCAAAATTATGGAACAGCCTTTTGTTTTGAGTAAAGTAAGTGGACGAAAGTCTGTCTCCTACAACCATATCCGCGTTGTGATTGAGAATGAGGTCGCACATTTCGCGCGCAGATTCGGCGGGATATGTATCATCACCGTCTATCATAATATAGCACATAGAGTCAATTTCTCTGAACATCCTGCGAATTACATTACCCTTGCCCTGCATATATTCGTGACGCACAACCGCGCCGGCTTCACGGGCAATTTCATCTGTGCCGTCGGAGGAGTTGTTATCGTATACATATATTACCGCTTCGGGCAAAGCCTCTTTATAGTCCTTGATAACCTTGGCAATCGTACGGCTTTCATTATAGCATGGTATCAACACTGAAATTTTATCCATTTTTTTATTCCACCTTTTTAAACAATAGTTTCAAAATAAAAAGGAGTTGCCTTAACAACCCCCTTCAGCGTCTAATTATAACAGCCTCACCGTGAACCATATGCATGAAAGATGTGTTCTGCACA
>CANRDH010000145.1 GCA_947629295.1 uncultured Clostridia bacterium | reverse complement strand
GCTTATAAAAGAACTTGAGCTTCAGAATTATCTTTTCAAGACGGATGTATATGAAATACCGCCAAAGGAAAGGCTTGCCATCTCAAACAGCCTGAGGCGGGAAATGATAGAGATATTCAGCGGTTCAAATGTATATAATGAGGATTGAGTAATGAAGCTTTCTCAAGAACGAGCGCCCGTCTTTGAGGCATTGAGCGAATACAGAGAAAACAGAATAGTCTCCTTCGATGTACCGGGGCATAAACAGGGAAAGGGAAATCCCGAGCTTACGGAATTTCTGGGAAAACAGTGCATGAGCGTTGACGTAAATTCCATGAAGCCGCTTGATAACCTCTGTCATCCGATAAGCGTTATAAAGGAAGCAGAGGAGCTTATGGCAGACGCATTCGGCGCCGCTCATGCGTTTTTTATGGTAAACGGTACGTCAAGCGCGGTACAGGCAATGGTTATGAGTACCTGCAAGCGCGGGGATAAAATAATTATGCCGAGAAATGTACATAGGAGCTGTATCAATGCACTTATCGTCTGCGGCGCCGTACCTGTTTACGTAAATCCCGGAGTAAACAAAAGACTCGGTATTCCCTTGGGGATGTCTGTGGGTTCAGTAAAAAAAGCCATTGCGGAGAATCCCGACGCAAAGGCTATAATAGTAAATAATCCGACATATTACGGTGTATGCTCAAATCTCCGTGAAATAGTAAAAATCGCCCATGCCGCCGGAATGAAGGTTCTTGTTGACGAGGCGCACGGTACACATTTCTATTTCGGGGATTATATGCCTCTTTCCGCCATGAGCGTGGGAGCGGATATGTCGGCTGTCAGTATGCATAAGACAGGCGGCTCACTCACTCAAAGCTCCGCATTGCTTATCGGATCTGATATGAACCCCGGATATGTTCATCAGATAATTAATCTTACGCAGACGACAAGTGCTTCATACCTGCTTTTATCCTCCCTTGATATAGCAAGGAGAAACCTTGCACTGAACGGTAAAAAAATCTTCGAGAGAGTTACCTCCCTTGCCTCCTACGGAATTAAGGAGATAAATAAGCTCGGAGGACTTTATGCTTTCTCTCGTGAGCTTATCAACGGTGATGACATCTTTGATTTCGACCCGACTAAAATATCCGTTCATACAAGAGATATAGGTCTTGCCGGTATCGAGGTATATGATATACTGCGTGACAGGTTTGATATACAGATAGAATTCGGGGATATCGGAAATATTCTTGCCATTGTATCCGTAGGCGACAGAATTCTTAATGTGGAAAGGCTTATTTCCGCATTGTATGAAATTAAACGCCTGTATACAAAAAATCCCGCAGGTATGCTTGATCATGAATATATAGAACCTCATGTTATATGCTCACCTCAGGAAGCTTTTTACTCAAATAAAAAACAGGTTCCCCTTGACCTTGCACTCGGCAAAGTATGTGCGGAATTTGTAATGTGCTATCCACCGGGGATCCCCATTCTTGCTCCGGGAGAGCTTATTACAAAGGACGCTCTTGAATATATCAAATATGCAAAGGTTAAAGGCTGTAACCTGACAGGTGCCGAGGATATGGAAACAGAAAAACTGAATATTATTGACTAACAGAGGTGTCGGATTTGGAAAGCAAAAGATTTTTATATACAGATCAATGCCTTAATTATAATGATCTCATTATATTCTGCGCAATGATACTTTTGAATATAGGATTGTTTTTAGCTTCATTTATGTTTAACGCAAAAAACGGTTCAGATCCGGTTGTTGATATTGCTATCGATACACTTTTCTTTATCTTTAACATACCTGTAATTATTCACTTTATATGCAAAGCGATAAAAATGTTCCGGTTTCATAAAAAAATAAGATATTTTCAGACTAACGGCAAAAAATATCGTGCCGAGATAATTGACGAACGTTATGGAAAACCGCTGTTCAAGTCAGAAACATTTGTTATTGATACATATCATCCCATAGTAAAATTTTTTGATTCAACCTCTCAGCAGGAAATAACCATGACATCAGAATTTCCGATTTGTGCTTCATATGAGAATGCACTTTCGTCTAATATGGTTACAATTTACGTTATCAAAGACAGCTTTATTATCACTGATTTTTCACCGGCATATTCAGAGGAGCTTTCCCTTAATCAACGTACTATGGAACAGGTAAAATTATCAAAAATAATCAAAAAAATAACCAATGAAGTACAAATAATATATGCGGTAGGTGCTGTAATAGTAGCTATTCTGATGCTTGTATTAAAGCTTCTGATTCATTGGCTCGTATACAATTATATGTAAAACTGTCGGGTAAATATCATCTGACGGTTTGGTAATAATTCCTTGTAAATTCCGTAATATATAACAATATACATTCGTTAATTTTGAAAAGACATACGTTGATGATCGGTATCGTTTTTTATTATATTTATTTGAGGGAGGTCGATTTTTTTGGAAATGTGGTACACGGAGGAGCAGACGAAAAATGTACGTTTCTCCATAAGGTGCGATAAACAGAAGTATTCCGCTCAGTCGGATTATCAGAGAATTGAAATATTCAGTACGCCCGAATTCGGTGATGTTCTTGTTCTTGACGACAGGATAATGCTGACAACAAAGGACGAATTTATCTATCACGAAATGATAGCCCATGTTCCGCTTGCAACAAATCCCGATATAAAGAATGTTCTTGTTATCGGTGCAGGTGACGGTGGAACTGTCAAAGAACTTACAAGATATAAGACTATTGAAAATATTGATATGGTCGAAATAGACCGAATGGTTGTGGACGCTTGCCGGGAATATCTTCCGACAGTAGCCTGCCGTCTTGACGATTCGAGGGTTCATGTTCATATTGACGACGGACTTCGTTTTGTGCGTGGTGTTGAGGACAAATATGACCTTATAATAGTGGATTCAACCGACCCCATAGGGCCCGGCGAGGGGCTTTTTACAACGGAGTTTTACGGCAACTGCTACAAGGCTCTCAACGAAAACGGAATACTTGTCAATCAGCATGAAAGTCCGTATTATAAAATCTATTCAAAGGCTATGCGTCAGGCGCATAAAAAGCTGGTGGAATTTTTCCCCATCTGCAAGGTATATCAGGCGCATATTCCGACCTATCCGTCGGGGCACTGGCTTTTCGGCTTTGCTTCCAAAAAATTTCACCCGATACATGACCTTGACGAAGGCGCATGGAATAAGTTGGGGATAGATACAAAATACTATAATACAAGACTTCATAAGGGCTGTTTTGCGCTTCCGACCTATGTGACGGTTCAGCTTATGGAAGGCGAATGACTGATATGAATTATAATTACGGAGGTATGAAATATGGGAAAGGCATTGATTATAGGTGCAGGAGGAGTCGCAAGCGTCTGCGTACACAAATGCTGTCAAAATTCCGATGTTTTTGAGGAGATTTGCATAGCAAGCAGAACAAAGTCAAAATGCGACGCACTAAAGAAAAAGCTTGACGGAGGAAAAACAAAAATTTCTACCGCACAGGTAAATGCTGATAATGCAGAGGAGCTTATCGCGCTTATTAATAAATTCAAACCTGATGTTGTAATAAATCTTGCCCTACCCTATCAGGATCTTACTATTATGGACGCCTGCCTTGCGACAAAAACAGATTATGTGGATACGGCAAATTATGAGCCGCTTGATACTGCAAAATTTGAATACAAATGGCAATGGGAATACCGTGAGCGTTTTGAGCAGGCAGGAATAACGGCACTTTTAGGAAGCGGCTTTGACCCGGGCGTTACGGGAGTATTCAGTGCATATGCACAGAAGCATGAATTTGACGAAATCAATTATATAGATATTCTCGACTGCAACGCAGGCGACCACGGTTATCCTTTTGCAACAAATTTCAACCCCGAAATAAATATCCGTGAGGTTTCCGCAAAGGGAAGCTACATTGAGGACGGAAAATGGGTGGAAACAGAGCCGATGGAAATCAAGAGGGTATATAATTTTCCCGAGATCGGAGAAAAGGATATGTATCTTCTTCACCATGAGGAGCTTGAATCACTTGCGCTTAACATTAAGGGAATAAAAAGAATACGTTTCTTTATGACCTTCGGACAGAGCTACCTCACACATCTGAAATGTCTTGAAAATGT
>CANRDH010000144.1 GCA_947629295.1 uncultured Clostridia bacterium | reverse complement strand
AGCACTTCTGTAATGTCAGCCGAATCAGAGGATGCCATTCGTTCAAAATAGTCAAAGGCTCTTTTCAACTTATCCGTTTCATCATTATTGAGGAGATTAAGAACAAAAGGAATAACAACAAACGAGAACATAATATGCATACCGTCTGTTTCTTCTGCATCTGCCGCATTTGCCAATGCGTTAAGTTCCTCGGTACATTCAGGAAACAACGCACTGAAATCGGAATACAAATTATTATAATCCATATCATTTTCCTCCTAAAGCCTGTTTGAGTTTTTTGACCAAATTGTTAGCTAACTTTCTATCACTTCTTGAAAGACTCTGTGTAAGTATCTTATCTTCAATATACTTAATCATTTCTCTGCCCTTCTTTTCGTGAGTGCCACCATTTCTACCGAGTCCGAGACCTGTTCTCTTTTCAAATTTTATAACAGAAGCTGTTCCACCATCTCCTATAAATGCACCTGGACGATAGAGTTGATTTACCGCATTGTGTAATTTGGGATTCTTAGCTTTCTTTAGCATATTCTGACGCTGACTTACCCCTATCCACTTCTTATATTGGGCAGGCAGTAACATCTTACCCTTTTCGCCGCCATAAAAATCAGGTTCGTGTTTACTTGCTTTTGCTTCATTATCCTTAGCGGTTGCTGTAAGTTCTTCATTTTGCAGAGAAAGCTGCGGAGAACCGCTTGTGCCGCTTGCAAGTCCGGACTTTGCACCGTCAGCCATTTCTGCTCACCGCCTTTCGGTTAGCAGTATTGCGAGCTTTGAGTGTATTGTCGGGAATAATGATCTCAATCCCCTTACTGATAGCGTAAGCAAAACATTCCATGACCCTATCGTTAGTTCCGCAAGCGTCATAAACAACAATAGCTTTGAGTTTGAGATGATCGACCGTAAAGCGTATCTTCCAGAGAAGTCGCTCATATTCAACCTTATCCTGCAAGTGTGACTTGGTGCTCATAGCTACGACCGAGCATTCTTCATATCCGTCAAGAGCATAAGCGGCACTTCTTTCGGTAGGGAAAGAAATATTAGGTATCACCACAGCTCCGATCTCAACGATAAACCATATAGCCACAACACGGGCTTTGAAAAGCCTGTATTCGTTCTCTATAACATGAATATCGCCAAATTCCGAATAATCAGGGGATATAAAGAACTTTACGCCCTCAAACCGCTTTTTGAAATAAGCAAGCCTTGCAGTATCATCGTGGTATATAGCTTCGTATAAGCCACGCCTGCCGTCAAAGACAGAATCAAACTGATAAAAGCAGACACCTGTCCTGTCAGTCTTATGATAAAGCCCCGGCTCAGAGTAAAGTGCGAGGAAATCGGGATACACCTCGGTCTTACAATAAAGCGCAGGGAGATCCTTTTCGCCGCAGCTATGCGTCTTGTTAGTATAATTAAGGAAGCTGAAATTCAACAGCTTACTCAATGTTTGTCTTGTTTTCAATAATAACTCTCCTTTCTCCTGTCAACAGGAAAACAGATAATAGATTCGTACAATCTGCCACTTGACAAAGGAGAGGGAGTTATGATATAATATTCATGCAACCGTTATGATTACATCATAACACCCTAAAGCGCATTGGCTTGTTGTTACCAGCAACCTGTCAATGCGTTTTTCCTTTGTCACGATAATAGTCCATTGGAATCACCCTGCCTTTCAATATAATCATCATTTCTTCTTATCCTGCTTTACTCTGTAGTCGGCTGATTTCTTGGTAACGTGGTATTTCTCCACGATTGCCTTTGATGTCATTCCCTTTGAAGCGTCATAAGGAATCATGACCTCGCCTGTCAAAGCCTTTGCCTGCCACTCAACGCTTCTGAACGGCTCGATCTCAGTATCACCAAAAGCACGGGTAGATACGGGTGTAAAGCCTATCCAAAACAGAAGCACATGACAGATCTCATGGCAAATGAAGCAGAGGAAAGCATAGTTGTCATTATAACAAGCTCCATCATAGACGGTTTCCTTGATCTGTATCACGAAACCGCCTTCGGGTTTTGGGTAACACTGTGCGAAAACATTTGCAGGCAGATCATTGTCATCTACGATCTCAAAGCTTGCGTCCTCAATAACATCAGGCAGCTTTTCCAGAGCTTGAAGCACTGGAAACGGCTCATCATCGGATTCACAACCGAAAATTGCCCTAACGATCTTACTGAACCGTCTTAAAGTGGCTCTGCTGGTAGGTTTAGTAATATAATCCATTAGTCGTTGTTGCTCCTTTTCAAAAGTTCTAAGATTTTCTGAGCTGTATTCTCGTCGATCTCTCCGAAAGAACGGGCAAATTGCAATGCTGCGTCCCGCTGATAGGCAGAAGAACCCGACAAATTCAGCTTTATCTGTGTTTTTGAGTTTTCGATAGCTTCTCTGAGTTCAGCTTGTTCCTCGTCTGAGAGAGCGTAATGCTCTACAATTACATCGAACCATTCTGTCGGAACGTTCTTTTTACCGTTCTCAACAGCAGACAGGAATGGTGTGGAGACACCGAGCAGCTTAGCGACATCGCCCATCACTTCATGGTGTTTTACTCTCAATATGCGCATAAACTCGCCAAATTTCGTGTAAGCCATGGTAGCACCTCCTCCTTTACCAAATATTATAGCACATTCTTCACCTCTTGTCAAGTAGTTTTCTTAATCTTTTTTAGGTTAACTTGCAGAATGATAACAAGGCATACCACCGTATGTAGTGGTATGCCTTGTTTTTTATTTCAGCTTGTCGCAGTATTGCATAAGTTCTTCTATCTTTGCGACTATACGCTTTTGCTCGGAAAGTGGTGGAAGTGGAATCAAGTATTCATTTGCTCTAACAAGCGTAATAGTGCCTACTGTTGTTCCAGACGAATTATCTTTGATGACTGTTTCCATATATGGTGACATCATAAGATACCTAAGATACTCGGAGCAGAGTTTACCGTAGTTTTCAAAGCATATTACACTGGCATCTTTGTAGTAGAATTTGTCTGTATCTCTAACAATATACGTCTTTCCTAATGTGCCAACAGCAGTTACCATCAAATCTCCGCTTTTAGGGACACCACTTTGGGCGTATTCAGCAAATAATTCTTCTGAAATAAATAATTCGTTATCGACATACCCATTTTCTGCAAGTTTAGCTATTTCTCTCGCACGATAGAACGGGATACCACTATTTTTCCAATCTGATTGATGAACACGGCGAGCAGAAACTGCATTTATAATGCTTTTAAGCCTGCACCAACACCAACTCTCCGGCAGCTCAAACGGCACTTCATCGGCAATACACCGTTCTTTCCCGTCGATGATCTCATAAGGAATTTTATCCCTTGTTACGATGACCGATTCGTGCTTGTCACGCTTGATCTTACCCGCCTTTATAAGCTCCTGTTTTTCGGCTCTGATACGCTCTAACAGCACACTTGCAGGCTCATCATCGGGGTTCTGCGGAACGAGCTTGCCCTGTACAGCCTCCTGTAAAATGGATTTTTTCAGCATTTCGGGGAATTTTTCGTTCAGTGCAGACAATTCCGTTTCGGCTTTGTCGTATTCCTCGATATAGGGCAGAAGTTCCTCTATTTTGGCAACTATGCGCTTTTGTTCGGCAAGGGGTGGGAGGGGGATAAGCTGATTATTTACAATTTCTCCGGTAATAGCAGTAAAAGTTGTTCCTGTTGCTTTTTTAACAAATTCATTTTCCAATGTTAAAAGCCAAAAGAAAGTAAAATCAACACCTATTTCGTCTAAGGGTACAACCGCACATAAACCTCTCCCTATACATATTTCTCTGTTTGTAATATTGACTTTACCAACAGGTGCACGAACACATAACAGAACGGAATTTGCAGGAGCTATTTTAGTAGGTTTATTTGTTGATTGATTTGAAATGTCTATATATCTTTTTCCAAAATATATTTTACCTTGATGAAATTCTATTCCGTTTTTCCCCTCAAACACTTTATCACCTTTTGGAGACTGTCCCATAATTAAATGAAATACAGTTCCCAGTCTGCACCACTCCCAACTCTCCGGAATATCAAAGGGAATTTCGTCCGAAATATCCCGGATTTCCTTGCCGATTTGCTCACAATAGGCATAAGGCAAATTATCAGAATATGAGAGTGTCAATAGCC
>CANRDH010000143.1 GCA_947629295.1 uncultured Clostridia bacterium | reverse complement strand
TGTACGGAAGCAGGAGAAATGACATTCACCTGTACAGTATGTGGAGATACGTATGCAGAAGAAATTCCCGCAAAGGGACATAGTTGGGATGAAGGTGTTGTGACTAAGGAGCCCACAGAAGAAGAAACCGGCGAGAAGACCTACACATGTACGGTATGCGGAGAAACATATGCGGAAGAAATTCCGGTACTCTCCGAAACGTCTGAAGAACCGAGCGAAAATAATACAGTTCTTGAGGATAGAGATACAGAGATAAAAGTCGAGGGTGTATTTGAAGACGGTCTGAGACTTTTGGTTGAGAGTATCCCGGTTGATAATGAAGCTTATCCCGATGTTCTGGCTGAATTTGATATAAGCCTTATCGATTCCCAGAATGCTGCTGTACAGCCTAACGGTATGATAAAGATATCCATTCCCTTTGATGAAGAAGGCTGTAAGGTAATATGGCTTAAGGATGACGGAACAACAAAAGATATGGGTGCCGTATATGAGAACGGTTGCTATGTATTTACAACAGACCACCTTTCAGTATATCAGATTGTAAAGGATTCTTCCGAGCCGGACGACAATTCAACTGATGGAACGAGTCAGGAATCAGATGATAACAGTACAGTTGATGAGCCGAGCCACGATCAGCCGAACAGCAGTGCAGATGATAATAACGGCAAGGTGCCGACAACAGGTGATAATTCGATACCCGTTGCGGTTATGATTTCTGTACTTGTTATATCAGGCGCAGCAATATGTATAATGAAAAAGAAAAGCTTGAATAAGTAAATTTAAGCCGTAAATAATTACGGAGCAGTTTGAATTCGTTTAGGATTCGCAGCTGCTCCGTTTTTTGTATTATTTTGTAACTATCATTTCAATTTGCGATTATATTATGTAGTAAGATATAAATTTACCGACTCCGGGCGTCAGTCTTTAGAGGTTTCACAGGAAGCCGCGTCACGCCTAATTATTTTATATTTTGCTCATAAGTTTTTAACATACCCTTCGGTCGCGGAATTGCCGCACGGCGTCATTGTGATTTCCGTGCGGCAATTACTTTGCTCAATTACGTGTTTTTCTGTTTAGATATTTTGTCTTGTATTTTGAATAAACTATTGTCTGGTCCTTGTAAAGACCGTAATAGCCTGACATAAAATAGCTTACGGCAACGGCTATCATAAAATAGGGAATACCCTCCAAGCCGAATAATTCAAGACTGATAAGAAGCGAGGTTATCGGGCAGTTTGTAACGCCGCAGAATACGGCGGTCATTCCGACAGCCGCACAAACGGAAGGTGAAAAACCAATAAGCCCGCCAAAGGCACAGCCGAATGTAGCACCGATAAACAGTGACGGGACAATTTCACCGCCGCGAAAGCCCGCTTCTATCGTGATCGCTGTAAAAATCATCTTAAGTAAAAATGCATACGGGACAGCCTCGCCGTCAACTGCTCTTGCTATGACATTCATTCCCGCTCCGTTATAATCCCTTGTTCCCAAAAGAAAGGATAAAGCTACTATAACGACTGCCGAAAGAGTAATTCTTACATACGGGTTTTTCATATATTTTCTGAATAAATCGCCCGTGGTATGTAAAAGTATGATGAACAGTATGCTTACAACTGCACAGAGAATGGAAAGAAACACAGTTTCAAGTGCGTTTATCGCTTCAAGTTCGGGAAAGATTATGCCGGAAAGATCTATTTCCTTTATCTTAAAGAACACGGCAAAATAATAGGCGATAAGCGAGGAAAAAACACACGGCACAAGAGCCGCATAATACATGACCCCGACGCTTACTACTTCCATAGAGAATACTGCAGCTGCAAGAGGCGTACCGAATAATGCAGAAAAGGCGGCGCTCATTCCGCATAAAACAACAACACGCTTATCCGCATCATCAAGCCTGAACCATCTTCCAAGCTGATTGCCTATACTTCCTCCGAGCTGCAGGGCGGCACCTTCGCGTCCGGCAGAGCCTCCGAAAAAATGTGTAAGTATCGTTGTTATAAAGATAAGCGGAGCCATACGGAAAGGTATTTCGCTTTGTGCGTGTATAGTGGACAGTACAAGGTTTGTGCCCTTGTCGTTTTTATATTTGAAAGCACTGTACAGAAATACCGTAAGAATACCGGCAAAGGGGAGTAAAAGAATTATATAGTCGTTTTTCTCCCTGTATTCTGTGACGGTATTCATAATGAAGGCAAACAGAGTGGAGAATCCCCCGACTACCACTCCGACAGCAACGGAAATAAGCGTCCATTTCAAAAACAGCAGAAGATGCCTGCTCGCTTTTTTTGCATATGCATGAATAAACCTCTTTACGGTATGGCTCCTATTTTTTTCTTTCTCTTTTTCTGTTTCCATTTTTAATTTTTCACCCGGATATCATTTTATTGAATTCGTCCTCGTCAATTACGGTTATGCCAAGCTGCCGTGCCTTTGTCAGCTTACTTCCGGCAGCCTCTCCGGCAAGGACGTAATCTGTCTTTTTTGATACACTTCCGGCAGCCTTGCCGCCGAGTTTTTCTATAATTGCCGCAGCCTCAGTTCTTTTGTAGGTGGGAAGTGTTCCTGTTATAACAACGGTTTTTCCAAGGAAAGGATTATCCTTTATTTCTTCTTTTTGTGTAAGATTTTTTGTATTAAGTCCAAGCTCCTTGATTTCCTTTATAAGCTCCTTAGTTTTTTCAAGGGAAAAATATGATACAACGCTTTGTGCCATAATCTCTCCGAAACCCTCAATTCCGCAAATGTCCTCAAGGCTTGCATTTGCGATTTCATCAAGGGTTCGGAATTTGTCGGCAAGCAGTTTAGCGGCTTTTTGACCTATATGTCTTATCCCGAGTCCGAAAACAAGTCTGTACAAATCATTGGATTTTGATTTTTCTATTGAATTGATAAGATTATCCGCCGATTTGTCTTTTTTGCCCTCAAGCTTTAATATATCATCTCTTGTAAGCCTGTATAAATCAAAGGGAGAATGAATAAGATCATTCTCTGCGAGAGCATGAAGAACCTTTTCTCCAAGACCGTCAATATCCATAGCGTCCCTTGATACAAAATGTATCATATGACGCATAAGCTGGGCGGGACATTCTGTATTGGGACAGCGAAGTGCAGCTTCGCCGTTTTCAAATTCAACGGGACTTCCGCAGGACGGGCATATCCGAGGGATCCGGTAAGGCTCAGAAGCTTCTTTGTGCTTTGTCACAGACACGACCTCGGGTATAATTTCTCCGGCTTTTCGCAGGATAACGGTATCGCCTATGCGGATATCCTTTTCGGAGATAAATTCCTGATTATGGAGGGTTGCACGGCTTACGGTAGTACCTGCAAGGGTAATGGGTGCGAATATTGCCGTGGGAGTAAGTACCCCCGTTCTTCCGACATTTATTTCAATGTCAAGAAGCTCGGTTTCCTTTTCCTCCGGTGGATATTTGTAAGCCTCTGCCCATTTAGGAAATTTTGATGTACTTCCGAGAGCTTCCCGTTGTACAAAGCTGTCTACTTTTACGACTGCTCCGTCAATCTGAAAACTGAGTTCTCCTCTTGTATTTCCTATTTCATCTATTTTTTCAAGAATCTCATCGGCATTTTTACATACATGACAGAATGGCAGAACAGTGAAACCAAGCTCCTTAAGAAAATCAAGCGACTGCTTATGACTTGAAAGCTCCACGCCCTCGATTTGCTGTACATTGAATACGAATATATCAAGATTTCTTTCTTTTGTAATTTTTGAATCCTTTTGTCTTAGCGAGCCTGCGGCGGCATTACGGGGATTTTTGAAAGGCTTTTCATCGTTTTCCTCCTGCCTTGCTGTCAGACTTTCAAAGCTTTTTATAGACATATAAACCTCACCCCTTACCTCAAGGTAGGGGATAGGACGATTAAGCTTCATAGGGAGTGATTTTATTGTTTTGAGATTATCGGTTATGTCCTCACCGACTTTTCCGTCGCCTCTTGTAGAGCCACGGACAAAAATCCCGTTTCTGTATTCCGCCGATACGGAAAGACCGTCAATCTTCGGCTCAACGACATATTCTGGCGAGTGCACGCTTTCACGGACGCGCTTGTCAAAATCATATATTTCCTCAGGAGAAAATGAATCATGCAGGCTTTCCATAGGAACCTTATGTTCAACGGG
>CANRDH010000142.1 GCA_947629295.1 uncultured Clostridia bacterium | reverse complement strand
CTGCTGGTCTATCTCAATATCAAATTCATCCTCTACCTCTCCGAGCATACTTACAAAGTCAAAAGAGGTAAAGCCCATATCCTCCATAAAACGTGTGTCATTTGTAATTGTTTCAGGATCAACCTCAACATAATTACATATTATAGAAACCAATTTATCAAATAATTCCATCTCACAGACCTCCATTAGATAAGTTTTATTATATCGCTGATTGACATATCGGGATTCTCAGTTCCCTTAAACATTATCTTGCAAAGATAATAATACATAAACTCCAGCTTTTCTCTTGATACCGCCTCAACCTGATGTTCAAAGTTAAAATCAAGTCCGTTATCATCCGGGCGGTGCATTACAGTGAGGTACATAGCCTGAGTTGTCGCTCCGTTCGCATACCATTTTGTCTTGTACTTGATATCGCCCAGTCTGTCAAGACCTTTTTCTTTAAGCGTCATAGGCTGATACGTGAGTGACATAGGCTCATATGTATGACCCGGCTGATTTTTATACAACCTTCCCCTGTATGCAAAATACTCAACAGGATCATAGCTTGCATGCTTAAACATTTCACTCTGAAGGTCACGGATCTGATATATTCCCTCAATAAAGCTCTTACTTTCGGGGATCTGCATTCTGAACGGGAAAGAATGTATCCTTGTTCCGCCGGATTTCTTCTCCTTCAGAGTAGCTCTTCTCGCAATAGCAGTATTGACGGATACATCCTCTGTATTATTCATCTTATGGAAGTATGTATAAAGCCCCATAAGCAACAGACAGGTAAGAGAAATATGATAATTCTCGCAGAATTTCATAAGCCTTGTTGTAGGCTCCTCCTCAAGGTGGAAAATATCAAGTGCGGAATCAACACGTCTTGAAGCATTGATTGCTGTTCTGATATTCGGATTTCCTGTTCTCTGAATTTCCTCATCAAGCTTTCTTCTTCCGTCTACACCGTTATATATAGGCTCGGATGATTCAATAAGTTTATGGAAAAATTCCTCATCCCGTGCTTTTGCCTTGCTGCCCGCCTCATAAGCAAGATCTTTCTGAAGCTGCTCTATATATGACGCCATTTCCTTGGGATAGTCTATCTCCTCAAATACGTAGCTGCAATAGATCTGAATCACATCACTGAGGAACATTATTAACGACTGTGCGTCCATTGTGAGGTGGTCAACAAGCATATACACACCGCTGCATCCGTCAGAGGTCTTTATCATAACGATCCTGTTCATCGGTGAATCCCAACGCTCAAACGGGATACGAGTCCACTCCTCCATAATCTCGGCTGCTTCCTCCATAGACCTGTCAGATAAATCAACAAACTCTATGTCACGTTCCTCCTTGTCAACGACATACTGATACCATGTACCGTCCTTATCCTTTGTAAAACGCAGACGCATACATTCATGTCTGTTATAGCCCTCATAAATACATTTCTTAAGAAGTTCAAAGTCTATCTCGGTCTGTATAGTCAGGCTCGTTCCGATATTGACAACCTCTTTTTTAGGACAGAAATCCAGATAATAGCAATGGAATTTCTGTGCGACTGTAAGCGGATATACTTTATATCCATATCTTGTTTTCATCGTATTTTAACTCCTTCTATAAATTTATCCAGATATTTATCATAGGTATCCGGATCCTTGTAATAACTTTCCGCATGACTCGCCCCTTTCACTATCAATTTATCCTTCGGCGAAGCACAATTTTCATAAATTTCGTCACACATATAGCACGGAACAAAAAAATCTGCGTCACCGTGAATAAACAATATGGGCACCTTCGCCTTTTTTACCTCTCTTGCGGCATTACACTCGTCCATACCGTAGCCGGCTTTCTTTTTGTTTATATAATTTGCCACAGGTATTATCGGGAATGCAGGCATATGGTACATAGTATGGAGAACGTGAGTAAACACCTCTTTAGGTGATGTGAAGCCGCAATCGGATACAATACCCTTTACCTGCTTCGGAAGCTCCAGACCGCTCATCATAAGAACAGTCGCACCACCCATAGATGTTCCGTGAAGCAAAATATTAATATCCTCTCCACACCGACCAACGATATATTTCAGCCAACACAGTCCGTCTATCCTGTCAAGGCAGCCAAAACCGATATACTCTCCCTCACTCTCACCATGTGCTCTTTCATCCACAAGGAGCATACTGAACCCCTTTTTCAGATAATAACCGGACAGAGCAATGTAGTCGCTCATACAACTGCTTGTGTAGCCGTGAAAGCATATAACAACTTTTTTCTCATCCCCTACAGGAAAATAGACTCCGTGAAGCCTCAGACCATCCTCCGAGCGAATCTGAACATCCTCATGCGGCTGAGCAAGCATATATTTCTTTCTCTCATCAATAAAGGGAAAATACTGCTCCCAATCCGTACCTGACATTTTTATCGTTCTTTCGGTTTTAGCCTTGTTTCTCTTCATGGTTCTGCGATAAAAATATGCACATACGAAAGCCATTATAATGACACCCAACACTATAAGTCCGCCTACACCGGCAAGAATCCAATACAGCAATTTCATTTCCTTACTTCCTTCTTGTGTACCAAACGATGTACAATTCTCTTATTTTCTGCTCTCAACAATTTCCTTGAAGCGAAGAGCCTTATCCAGATCCCCCTCAACACCAAGCTTATTGTCGGTAAATGCCTGCACCGGATCAAGTGTGCCGTTAGCAATTTCATTAAGAACCTCAGCAGTACAAATAAAAATAGCATCCCTGTCGAAATATTCATACGGTTCAATATACAATTTTCCGTCTTTTACTTCAACAAAAAAGATGCCTTCTCCGTCACCGGTAATATTAAACTGAAAAGCAAGATGCTCAGTTATATCACTGACATCGGCATACATAAACTTCCCTTTAATTTGTGAAAACATTTCAGCATAAGTCATAATTATTATACCTCCGAAGACTTAATTGGTTTAAATTTCCATAAAAATAAAATACCACTTTTTCGTCATTTAGTCAATAGAATTTGGATATTTTTTTTCGTATTTTTAATTTTTTAACGAAAATTTTGTATATTTTAATATATTTTGCTCGAAAAAATATCCAAAACGATACAAAGGAAATCATCGTAAATATATTTACGAACACTGTCGGAATATGTTATAATACAAGTATAATAAAAAATCGGGAGGCAAAAACAATGGGCAAGCTTATGGGTGAATTTAAGGAATTTATAATGAGAGGAAATGTTATGGACCTTGCTGTCGGTGTTATTATCGGCGGAGCATTCGGTTCTATCGTTACCTCACTTTGCGATGATGTTATCATGCCGGGGGTGCAGTATATCATCGGAACGATTGCCGGAGTCGATGATATCGAGCAAATGACTGCCGTATTGAATGTTGGTCCTATTGCATTAGGAAAATTTGCATCGGCAATAATAAATTTCCTTATAATGGCACTTATCATTTTTCTTATGGTCAAAGCAGTAAACAAGCTTATGTCAATTCCTAAGAAACTCAGGCATCAGGAGGAAGAGGCTCCTACAACAAAGGAGTGCCCTTTCTGTAAGAGTGAAATTGCTATTGAGGCTACCCGCTGTCCGCACTGTACTTCAATGCTTGAAATTGCAGAGGAAGCCCTTGCGGAAGGTGAAACAGCAGCAGCGAAATAAGGCTACAGCTTGAAATCATCAGCGGTAAACTCAGGCATGGCAGGTGTTGCCCTCGGCTCCCGTTTCAGCGGGTCGTAGGCATACCTGCCGCATACTTTTCCGACAAAACGGGAATTGCGGCGGCATACCGCTTGACCGTTTGCATTTTTTTGATAGTAAAGACAGTATTCACAGTCGGGTGTAATATTTTTTCCGAATAATTTTTTTAGTGACATTTTTTACTCTCCTCAGAATTTAATATAAACATTATAGCATTATACAAAAGGATATGCAAATCATTCGTGCGGTAACGTGAAAGGAAAAATATAATGATATGTAAAGTATATGAATTTAACAAACTGAAAACATATAAATACATTGTTGTATTATCGGAATACAACGGTAAAATGCTGTTAAGCAGACACCGTAACAGAATTACATGGGAAACACAGGGAGGACATATTGAGCAGGGAGAATCACCTCTTGAAGCGGCAAGGCGAGAGCTTTACGAGGAATCCGGAGCAACGGAATACGAAATAAATCCCCTTTG
>CANRDH010000141.1 GCA_947629295.1 uncultured Clostridia bacterium | reverse complement strand
GGTCTTATTTCCGGTATAGCACAGGGCAAGGCTGCTGTTTCGGGTATTTCAATGTGTGCAAAGGACGGAAGTAACTTCTCAAAAGCAATGGTTTCCGTAACGCTCGTTGAGATTTATGCACTTCTTGCATTTATCGTTTCACTTCTTATGGTAATTTCCATTCCCGGAATAGATATGTAAGAATAGATAAAAACTTACTGTAAAGGTGGGAAATGAATGAGCAGCGGTGAGAAAATACTGTCAAGCATAAAGAAAGAAAGCGAAGAGAGGATTGCCGCAATAACTGAGGATGCGGATAAGGTATATAATGAAGCGATAGAGAATGCCGAAAAGCAGGCTGAGGAAATCCGCCACAGCGGCGAGCATAGGGTACAGCTTCAGTCCGAGAAGCTTCTCAAGGCATATAAAAGCCGTGCCGAGCTTGAAAGAAGAAATTCCTTGCTCAAAACAAAGCGTGAGCTTATCGGAAAGGCTTTCAGGCATATACATGAATGTATGCTCAGTCTTAAGGACGATGAATATTTTGAGCTTGTTTCGGGGCTTGCCTCCTCTCTCGGGGAAATAAACGGTACTGTATATTTTAATTCCCGTGACCTGAGAAGGCTTCCGAAGGATTTTGCAAAGACCCTCGGCAGGGGAAAGAATGGTATAGAAATATCTCAGACTCCCGATGACGGAATTGACGGAGGTTTTATTCTCAAAAACGGAGATATAGAGGAAAATATGACTTTTTCTGCCGTTCTTGCGGACAGACGTGAGGAAATTGAGGATATGATAAGCAAAGAGCTTTTCAGGGATTAGGGGGAATTTATATGAAGCTGTCGTATGAATTTTCGGTAGGCTCGGTTCGCGCAAGGGAAAAAAGCCTTTTTACCTATGCTGAGCTTGAGCAGATGTTAAATCTGAAAAGCGAAAATGAGCTTGTAAGGTTCCTTAAGGACAAGGGCTACGGCGAGGGAGAAACCGTATCGGAAATTGTCGAAAGCAATGCGGAGCAGATGTGGAAGTATATTGAAAGTATTGCTCCGGATTTTTCGGTATTTGAACCTTTCTTGCTTAAAAATGATATCCATAATATAAAAACGATACTTAAAGGTATAATGTATCAGAAGGAGTTTCGGGAGCTTCTTATTTTCCCGTGCAGGATAAAGCCGGATGAAATTAAGTCGGCGATAGAAAATAAAAAATTCGGTAATCTGCCTGAGTTTTTTTCGGAGCCTGTTGCCAAAGCGTATGACCTTCTTGCAAAAACCGCGGATTCAAGACTGAGTGATGCGGTTATTGACAGGGCGGCTCTTGAAATTATGATATCTGAGGGCAAAAATTCAAAATCTGAGTTTCTTGCCGGATATTTCAATACATTTGCCTTTTATGCCAATGTAAAAACAGCGCTCAGGGACGCAAGATTCAAGCCGGTCCCGGAATATCTTGACAATGCATTATGCGAATGTGAGGGCTTTGACAAGCCGAAGGTTATTTCAAAAACATTGGCGGGGAGAGAAGCACTTGTAAGATATCTTGAAAAGGTACGTTTTTATGACTGCGATAAGGCTATGGAAAGCTTTTCGAGGGGTACGGGAGAATTTGAAAAGTTTGTTGACAATAAGCTTATGAGGCTTGCAAAGGAGATGTGCAGGCTTACAAGCGAGGGTCCTGAGCCGCTTTTCGGATATTATATCGGCTGCGAATATGAAAGACAGGCGATTTATATTATTTCAAGCGGTATCACAACACAGACCCCTCCCGACAAAATAAGAGAAAGGCTGCGTGATATATATGGTTAAGAATATTGCCGTTATGGGCGACAGGGAAAGCGTAAAAGGCTTTTCGGCAGTCGGGATCGATGCGATAGTCTGCGATGAGCCGACAGAGGCGTCAGCCGTGTTCAAGAAAATTGCCGAAAAGGATAAATATGCAATCATATATATTACAGAGGAGCTTTTTGAGCAGGCTCATAAGGAAATAGAAAGATATTCGGAATCGGCTGTTCCGGCGGTTATACCTATTCCCGGTGCAAGAGGGAATACGGGTATAGGAAGCGCAAGGCTTTCGTCATTTGTCGAGCAGGCAGTCGGCTCGGATATACTGTTCAAATAAAGAGGTGTGAGATTTGACAAACGGAGTTATTACAAAGGTTGCAGGTCCTCTTGTTATTGCGGAGGGTATGCGAAATGCAAATATGTTTGACGTTGTCAGGGTAAGCAGTCACAGGCTTATCGGTGAGATTATAGAAATGCACGGCGACAGGGCAAGTATTCAGGTTTATGAGGAAACCTCGGGACTCGGTCCGGGTGAGGAGGTTGAATCCACGGGCGCTCCGCTTTCAGTTGAGCTTGGTCCGGGACTTATCGGAGCAATTTACGACGGAATACAGCGTCCGCTAAATGAGATTATGAGGGCAGCAGGAAATAACCTTACGAGGGGTGTTGAAGTACCTTCGCTTGATCATAAGAAAAAATGGCATTTTGTTCCGAAAGTAAAAAAAGGGGATAAGGTTGTTTCGGGAGATATTATAGGTACTGTTAAAGAAACCAATGCTGTATTGCATAAAATACTTGTACCGAATAAGGTATCGGGTACTGTTAAGGATATAAAAGAGGGCGATTTTACAATAGACGATACCGTTGCCGTGCTTGAAAAGGACGGTAAGACGGAGAATGTAAAAATGGCTGTAAAATGGCCTGTGCGTGTGGGCAGACCGTATAAGAAAAAGCTTTCTCCCGATATTCTTCTTACGACAGGTCAGCGTACCATTGATACGCTTTTCCCGATAGCAAAGGGCGGTGTTGCCGCTGTTCCGGGACCGTTCGGTTCGGGAAAAACGGTTGTTCAGCACCAGCTTGCAAAGTGGGCTGCTGCGGATATCATAGTATATATAGGCTGCGGCGAGCGCGGTAATGAGATGACGGACGTTCTTAATGAATTTCCGGAGCTTAAGGACCCGCGAACAGGTAATTCCCTTATGGAAAGAACCGTGCTTATTGCGAATACATCGGATATGCCTGTTGCGGCACGTGAGGCGTCTATTTATACGGGTATTACAATAGCTGAGTATTTCAGGGATATGGGATATACCGTTGCACTTATGGCGGATTCTACTTCACGTTGGGCTGAGGCTTTGCGTGAAATGTCGGGACGACTTGAGGAAATGCCCGGCGAGGAGGGATATCCGGCATATCTCGGAAGCAGACTTGCACAGTTCTATGAAAGAGCAGGCCGTGTTATAGTAAACGGAAGCGGAGATACAGAGGGCGCGTTATCGGTTATCGGTGCGGTTTCTCCTCCGGGCGGTGATATATCGGAGCCGGTATCTCAGGCAACGCTGAGAATCGTAAAGGTATTCTGGGGACTTGACGCAGGACTTGCATATAAGCGTCATTTTCCGGCTATAAACTGGCTTACGAGTTATTCGCTTTACACTGATCAGCTTGAAGCGTGGTATAAGCAGAATGCATCTGAAGATTTTATGGAGCTCAGAGGCAGGCTTATGTCGCTGTTGCAGGACGAAGCAGAGTTGCAGGAAATTGTAAATCTTGTAGGTATGGATGCACTTTCATCGCCGGATAGACTTAAACTTGAAACTGCAAGAGCAATACGAGAGGACTATCTGCATCAGAATGCATTTGATCCTGTTGATACTTATACTTCACTTAAAAAGCAGGTTCTTATGATGAGGGCAATACTTCTGTGCTATGATAAATCGCTTGAAGCGCTTGAAAAGGGTGCGAATATTGATATGCTTGTAAGTATGCTTGTCAGGGAGAGAATAGGCCGACTTAAATATGAGGAGGAGCAGAATGTCGAGCAGGAATTTGACTCGATTAGTGCAATTCTCGAACAAGAAATAAAGGACGTTCTTGAAAGGAGTGAGGACTGATGCCTAAAGAGTATCGTACAATAAGAGAGGTTGCAGGTCCTCTTATGATGGTAACGGACGTTGAGGGAGTAACCTATAACGAGCTTGGAGAAATTGAGCTTCCCAACGGAGATATACGCCGCTGTCAGGTGCTTGAGGTTGACGGCAGCAATGCTCTTGTTCAGCTTTTTGAATCGGCGGCGGGAATCAACCTTGCCGAGTCAAAGGTAAGATTTATAGGAAAATCCATGGAGCTGCCCGTGTCGGGTGATATGCTTTCGAGAGTATTTGACGGCTTGGGAAATCCTATTGATGACGG
>CANRDH010000140.1 GCA_947629295.1 uncultured Clostridia bacterium | reverse complement strand
CTTGTTCATCGAGTAAATTTATGGTCGAGCCATAGATTAATTTACCTGAGTAAATTAGTTACGAACTGACGGCGGCGGCTCGCCGCCGGCACGCCGCCGCTACAACAATAAGGGGAATATTATGTCGTTTAAGAAAAGAAATTATACAGTCGCAGAAGTATCAAAAAAGGCAGAGGAAAGTCTGCTTAAGGGACACCCTTGGATATACGATACAGAAGTCCGCTCCATAGACAGCAGCCCGACCGACGGGGATATAGTCGATGTCATAAACCGCAAGGGAAGATTTATCGGTTCGGGATTTTATAACAGCAATTCCAAAATACGCATAAGACTTATTTCAAAAAATGCAAACGATAAATTTGACAGTGCATTTTTCGAGAGAAGAATAAAATATGCATGGGAATACAGAAAAACAGTTATGGGCAATGACCTCAACTGCTGTCGTATTATTTTCGGAGAAGCTGATACCTTCCCCGGACTTACTGTTGATAAATTCAATGATATACTCGTAACACAGACGCTTTCCCTCGGAATTGAGAAACGCAAGGATATGATTTTCCCGCTTCTTTATAAGGTACTTAGCGAGGACGGATATAATATAAGAGGAATATTTGAAAGAAATGATGTCCGTGTGCGTGAGCTTGAGGGCATGGAGCAAGGCAAGGGCTTTTATCCGCTTGAGGGTATTCCTGTTCCCGAAAGCACCTCTGTTATAATCACGGAAAACGGAATCAGGTATAATGTGGATTTTGAGAACGGACAGAAAACCGGTTTTTTCCTTGACCAGAAATATAACCGTCTTGCAGTTTCAAGAATCGCCAAGGGCAGAAAGGTTCTTGACTGCTTTACTCATACAGGCTCATTTGCACTTAATGCGGCACTCGGTGGTGCTGAAAGGGTTTGTGCCGTGGATATTTCCGAGGACGCCGTTAATATGGCAAAAAGAAATGCCGGAATGAATAATCTTTCCGACAGAATAAGCTTTGTATGTGAAAATGTTTTTGACCTGTTATCTTCGCTGACAGGCAGGGAGGGCTATGACTTTATCATACTTGACCCGCCTGCATTTACAAAATCAAGGGCAACTATTGAATCCGCCTACCGTGGATACAAGGAAATAAATCTTCGGGCAATGAAGCTTCTGCCAATGGGCGGCTATCTTGCGACCTGTTCATGCTCGCATTTCATGTCCGAGGGACTGTTTGAAAAAATGCTTAGAGAAGCGGCACTTGACGCTCATGTTTCACTGAGAAGAATAGAATACAGACAGCAATCCCCCGACCACCCTGTTCTTTATAATGTACCCGAAACAGAGTACCTCAAATTCTATCTCTTTCAGGTAGTTTGATGCTCACAAACAATAATAAGCAATACCGGATCCTCCTCACCTGTATTAACAATACTATATGTACCTGTCTGCATAAAATCTTACTGACATTTCCCCCGTTCCTTTATTCATTCCCGGCATTGTACTTTCTTCAATTTCGTTGAAATTCAATGGCATATTTTATAAAAGGTTAATGCAAATGACGAGGTATATTTTTTAGGAGATCTTACCATGAAAGGTCCCGAATATGCAGAGAAAATACTGTCATAGCTCAAAGGAACAAAACACCTGATAAGTGGCAGCCACGACCGCTTTATCAGATTTCCCTCATTTAACAGACATCTTTTTAAGTCCGTCAGTGATTATAAAACCATAACCTATAATTCAACATATTTTATACTTTGCCATTATCCGTTTCTTTAATGGGACGGCTTCTATAGAGGAGGGTTTCATCTTCACGGGCATCAACATAATAAGGCAGACTATAATTATGTAAATAAGAAAAACGGAATACGCAGGTATGATGTCGGCGTAGATGCAAATAATTTTTTTCCCGTAAGTATTGAAGAAATAATACGGTTTTTCTTATAACAAATCAGGGCGGTATATATCTGTCTATGGTTATGATAAATTTTTATGGGATTCATTTTATAAATATGGAAGGAAGATAATATGAAAAATAAGTTTAAATGGATGATATCCGTTATATTGTCAATGATTATAATGGTTACCGCAGCCTGCATATTGGAAATAACAGCCGCTGCGGTAAATTTTTCCGCCAATAATATCAGTACAAATTTAGTTTCATCAGCAGTACAAACAAATGTAACCTCCGTTAAGCTTAACATTGATACCGCCTCGAGAGGCATCGGCGATACTTATCAGCTAAAGGCTGATATTTCGCCAAAGGGCGTAAGTACCTCCCTTACATGGTCGAGCAGTAATTCCGGCATTGTAAGCGTAGACAGCAAAGGTAAAATAACGCCGAAAAAGGTCGGCACTGCTGTTATCACAGTAAAAACAAGCAACGGAAAAACGGCGAAATGTACGGTCAGGGTTAATAATGCACCGAAATCAGTGAAGCTGAACATAAGCAGTACTACAAGAGGAATAGGAGATACATATCAACTCAAAACAACCATTACAAAAAATACACAAACAACATTCAGGTGGTCGAGCAGTAATTCCGGCATTGTAAGCGTAGACAGCAAAGGTAAAATAACGCCGAAAAAAGTCGGCACGGCAGTCATCACAGTAAAAACACACAACGGAAAAACGGCAAAATGTACGGTCAGGGTTAAAAATGCACCGAATTCGGTAAAGCTGAACATAAACACGAAACTAAGAGGAATCGGAGATACATATCAATTCAAAACAACCATTACAAAAAATACACAAACAACATTCAGGTGGTCGAGCAGTAATTCCGGCATTGTAAGCGTAGACAGCAAAGGTAAAATAACGCCGAAAAAAGTCGGCACGGCAGTCATCACAGTAAAAACACACAACGGAAAAACAGCAAAATGTACAGTCAGGGTTAAAAATGCACCAAATTCGGTAAAGCTGAACACAACCACGGCAACAAAAGGAGTCGGGGATGCATATCAGCTAAAAGCATACATTACAAAGAATACACTGACATCCTTCAGGTGGTCGAGCAGTAATTCCGGCATTGTAAGCGTAAACAGCAAAGGAAAACTAACGCCGAAAAAGGTCGGTACGGCTGTTATCACGGTAAAAACGCACAACGGGAAAACCGCAAAATGCAAAGTAAAGGTTATGAGGGCACCTGATAAAGTGGTGCTAAGCAAGACCTTCCTCTCCCTGAAAATTGGCGGTACGGCTAAAATAAATGCATCAATCCCCAAAAATTCAATGTCCGCTCTGAGCTGGTCAAGCAATCACAAAAGCATTGCAGCCGTTGACAAGAACGGCAGAATAACCGCAAAGAGTAAGGGTGTAGCAGTCATAACGGTAAGGACATACAACGGCAAAACCGCAAGCTGTACTGTTGCTGTCGGTTCTAACCTTGACATTTCGGCACCAAAGACTGAAGCAGGATATAAACCTGTATCGGTAAGTACAAAAGGTGTGAACAATAAATCCGGTTTAAAAAGAGGAACAACCGGACTCCTGAACATACTCGGCATTGATAAAAATGTTTATTTAAAATGGCTTGACAACCATGACGGCAACAGCAAAAACAAAAATTATTATCTCGGAACACCGTACTCCCCCGGCGGACCAAACGGCGGAGATTACAGAACACCTCATGGCAACATTGTACAGTACGGGCACGCACCTCTCTATAATTCTTCATACGGAAGATGTAAAACGAATGGTGCCATGGTATGTACCGGGTTTGTGTGGCACGTTCTGTATTCATCAGCAAAACAGAGCGGCGGGCATTTTGTGGGCTGCAATTCCTGCGGCAGAACTGACTGCCAATACATAACTGCTTCCGGTGCAATGATCCCCGATATGTGGAGTTATTCAAAGGGATCTTACAATATTTCCGCCGGTGGCAGCACCGACTGGAAACACCCTGCGATGTGGTACGATTTTCTACGCCAATATAATGTTAAGCGTTATTATTTCAGCAATAAGCAAAAAATGCTTGATTCCGGTGTTCTTGAAAAAGGCGATATCATTTTGCAGTATATAGAAGGCAGCGAGGCAATAGGAAACGGGCAGGATCATATCGGAATATTCTACGGCAATAATTCCGGAGATGATAAGCTTTGGCATTCGCTCTATTTGACAAAAAATAATAAGGTCGTACAAAACGGGAATAAGATAACAAATATTCAGTCCTGCGGCGGCAGTTCAGTGCTTTATGTTGTTTTAAAGCTGTAACGGATATCGGATAATTACAAGGAGAAAAAAAA
>CANRDH010000139.1 GCA_947629295.1 uncultured Clostridia bacterium | reverse complement strand
AATCTTTTAAGAGCCATTATCATTATGGCTGCCGCTTTGCTTATCGGGGCACTTGCAGGTCTTGCATATAACAGAATCATGGTGGTTATATCTCAGGGGATACAAAAGAAGATACGTGACCAGCTTTTCGCTCATATGCAGACTCTGCCCATAAAATATTTTGATACACACGCACATGGGGATATCATGAGCCGTTATACAAATGATATAGATACGCTCCGTCAGATGATGTCGGCAAGTCTGCCTCAGATGTTTGCCTCGGCAATTACGATAATTACTGTATTTGTCACAATGCTTTCGCTTAATTTATATCTGACGCTCTTTGTTCTTCTCTTTGTTGCTGTTATGCTTTTTGTAACAAAAATTATAGCGACAGGAAGTGCAAGAAATTTTGTTGCACAGCAGAGGGAACTCGGAGATGTGAACGGTTTTATAGAGGAAATGATAAACGGTCAGAAGGTCATAAAGGTATTCTGCCATGAGGAAGCAACAAAGGAAGAATTTGACAGGAAGAATGAATCATTATGCAAGAGTGCAACAGCGGCTAATACCTATGCAAATATTCTTATGCCGATTCTGAATAACCTCGGTAACCTTCAATATGTACTTATTGCAATGGTAGGGGGAGCATTGGCTATTTTCGGTGTAGCTCCGATAACTCTTGGAATTATTGCGGCGTTCCTGCCGTTATCCAAAAACTTTACAAGACCGTTCAGTGAGATATCCCAGCAGCTTAATGCGGTTATTATGGCACTTGCGGGTGCTGAAAGAATATTTGAGCTTATGGACGAGGAGAGCGAGCATGACGAGGGTTATGTAACACTTGTAAATGCAAAATATGATAAGGACGATAATATTGTCGAGTCGGACGAACGCACGGAGATGTGGGCTTGGAAGCATCCTCACGGGGACGGAACCGTTACCTATACAAAGCTTTGCGGTGAAATAGTTATGAAGGATGTGGACTTCGGCTATGATGAAAACAAGATAGTACTGCATGATATTTCTCTTACCGCCGATAAAGGACAGAAGGTTGCTTTTGTCGGAGCTACAGGTGCAGGCAAGACAACGATAACAAACCTTATAAACCGTTTCTATGATATAGCGGACGGAAAGATAAGATATGACGGAATCAATATAAACAAAATCAGAAAAACAGATCTTCGCAGATCACTGGGCATTGTTTTGCAGGATGTACATTTATTTACGGGTACCGTGCGGGAGAATATCCGCTACGGAAAGCTTGATGCCGGCGATGACGAGGTTATAGCTGCCGCAAAGCTTGCCAATGCGCATGACTTTATATCCATGCTTCCCGACGGCTATGATACTGTAATTACCGGTGACGGCGGACAGCTTTCTCAGGGTCAGTGTCAGCTTATTTCCATAGCAAGAGCCATTATCGCAGACCCGCCTGTTATGATACTTGACGAGGCTACATCGAGTATTGATACCAGAACCGAAGCGATCGTACAGAAGGGTATGGACGGGCTTATGTATGGCAGAACCGTATTCGTTATAGCACACAGACTCAGTACGGTCAGAAATTCCGATATGATCATGGTGCTTGAGCTTGGAAGAATTATTGAAAGAGGCACGCATGATGAACTGATAAATCAAAAAGGTAAATATTATCAACTTTACACAGGTGCTTTTGAGCTTTCCTGATTCATTGTTCGGCTAAAAAATTAAAAGCTCTGTTTTAAATAAACAGAGAATACGTAACACCTGGATAATAAACAAAAATAACCTCTTCGTTGTCGATGGCGAAGAGGTTATTCACATTGTTTAACACCGTATTTAATTATTCAAGAATTACCGGTTTAGCGTACCAGATCGTGTCTGCATAATCTCTTATGCTGCGGTCGGAAGCAAATCTTCCCGCTTTGGCTATATTGATAAGCGACATTCTGTTCCATGTGTTCTTTTCCTCATAAAGACGTGAAGCCTTTTGCTGAGTGTTTGCATAATCCGCAAAATCGGCAAGAACCATATAAGGATCTGAGGTTGAAAGAGAATGTGCAATCTCGCTGAAGCGGTCGCCGAATTCTGCGCATATACCGTCAACAGCGGCCTTGATGATGTGGTTGTTATTGTATGGAATTCCGGGATTATAGCCCTGCCTCTTGAGCTGATTGACCTCCGGTGTGGTCATACCGAAGATGAGGGAATTGTCGTCGCCCACAACATCGTGTATTTCTACATTTGCTCCGTCAAGTGTGCCAAGGGTTATTGCACCGTTTATCATGAATTTCATATTGGACGTACCCGAAGCCTCAGTACCTGCAAGAGATATCTGCTCGCTTATTTCTGCTGCGGGTATAAGCTTTTCGGCAACTGATACACGGTAGTCCTCAAGATATACAACCTTAAGCTTTTTGTTTACACGGGGGTCGTTGTTTATCTTATCTGCAAGCGCTACTATAAACTGGATTATCTGCTTTGCAAAATAATATCCGGGAGCTGCCTTTGCACCGAATATATAGGTTTTCGCTCTGTAATCTGCGTCCGGATTATCCCTGAGCCACTGATATGTGCTGAATATATGCAGGGCATTGAGAAGCTGACGCTTATACTCATGCAGACGCTTTACCTGTACGTCGAAGATAGAATCTGTATCTATCTTTATTCCGTTATTTTCAAGAATGTATTTAGCCATTCTTTCCTTATTCTTTTTCTTTATAACGGCAAGCTTAGCAAGAACGGCAGCGTCATTTTTATATGCCATAAGCCCCTCAAGAGCATTTGCGTCCTTTTTGAACTTATCTCCGATAAGCTCTGTTATAAGGTCTGCAAGACCGGGGTTTGACTGATTGAGCCAGCGCCTGTGTGCAATACCGTTTGTAACATTTTTGAATTTCTCCGGAGTTACTGTATAGAAATCATTGAATACGGAATCCTTGAGAATTTCACTGTGGAGCTTGGATACACCGTTTACGGAATGTGAAGCGATAACGGCGAGATTAGCCATCCTGACAATGCCGTCACTGATAATAGCCATTCTGCCGATTTTATATCCGTCAACATTCTGCTCATGCATTTCTGCACAGAATCGGCGGTTTATTTCTTCCACTATCTGATAGATACGTGGGAGTCTTCTCTGGAAAAGCTCAACCTGCCAGCATTCAAGAGCCTCACTCATAACCGTATGGTTTGTATATGCAATAGTGCGTATTACAATATCCCATGCCTTATCCCAGTCATAGCCGCACTCGTCAAGCATTATACGCATAAGCTCGGGAATTGCAAGAACAGGGTGGGTATCGTTAAGATGGATAGCTACAACCTCCGGGAGATTATCAAGTGAATTATAATTTCTGAGGTGGCGCTGAATTATATCCTGAATTGTAGCCGACACAAGGAAATACTGCTGACTCAGGCGCAGGCTTTTGCCCTCGGAATGATTATCCTCAGGATAAAGTACTCTTGTAATACTCTCTGCAAGGGCCTTCTGCTCCATTGAGCGTACATAATCTCCCGAGTTAAACAGCTTCATATCAAAGTTATCGGATGTTGCAGCCCAAAGCCTGAGTCTGCTGACGCCTTTGCCGCCGTCACCGGGGACAAGCATATCATATGGTGTTGCTATGATTTTGGTTGCATTTTCTATTGCTATCGAATGGTGATTGTCATGCCATGTTTCTGTCACCTTTCCGTCAAAATATACGGGTATGCTCTTTTCGGGGTGAGCCTGGAGCCATACCGCGCCTCCGGGGAGCCAGAAGTCGGGAAGCTCTGTCTGCCAGCCGTCAACAAGCTTCTGACGGAATATACCGTATTCATAGCGGAGGGAATACCCCATTGAGCTGTAGTTCTGTGTTGCAAGACCGTCAAGAAAACAGGCAGCAAGCCTTCCAAGACCGCCGTTTCCGAGACCTGCGTCAGGCTCCTGCTCATATATATTTTCAAGCTTGATATTCATACTTTTAAGAGCTTGATTTACAGTATCTTCAAGATTGAGATTATATAGGTCATTTTTCAGTGAACGTCCCATAAGAAATTCCATGCAAAGGTAATAAACGGTTTTGCTCTGCTGTTTTACTGCGGCGTCGCTGAAATCCTTATATTCCTGACGCATGATATCACGAAGAATCAGTGCTATCGCTTTGTAGTAGTGTTCGTCAGTTGCGTCTGACGGTGTTACGCCGAAGTTATGTGAAAGCTTAGCTATTATAAGCTCTCTTACCTCACTCGGTGTGAGTTTTGATTTTGACATTATAAAAATCCCCTTCCTTGCGGCGAGCTGCCGCTGCCCATTCGGGACTGTACTTTGGACAATGTGTAAGTATAGGCGCCCGAGCGGTAATGTGTGCAGTATTTTATACAACACACAATTCTAATGGAAATTGTTTACCTGAAAAGGAAAACAATCCCGAATTTATTATAACCCATTCTCAATTAATTTTCAAC
>CANRDH010000138.1 GCA_947629295.1 uncultured Clostridia bacterium | reverse complement strand
CAAATTTGACAGAATATCGGGAACCGATGAGATTTTTAACAGTAAGGAGTATCTGGCGGATTCGGTTATATTCAATTATATTGAATCAGCAAGAATTGAATATAACTATGATATATATTCGGATCACAAAAATGCAATAATCCTTACCGCCAAAAGGGGACATAGAGTTTGGCTGTGGACATCCTCGACAATAAAGGACGATACAAATAAGCTTATTGATATATGCCGGTTTATTCGTGATTGTAAAATTCCGCAGGCGGAAATATATCTCAAGCATGATGTTGCAGAAAACTTTTCTGACCTTTACGCTCTTGCAACTCTTGAGCTTAACTATGTTGTAAGGGATGAGTTTTCCCTTGCGGTATATGAATATGACGGCGAAACGATTCCGGAGGTTACAGGCGACGGCAATGAAAAAATTATCCGCATAGATAAGGATAATGAGGAGCACGTAAAGCTTGTTACGGATTTTTATCGTGCACTCTCCGATGAGTTCAGATGGAATAATAAATTTGACCGTAAGGTAAATGAATATCTCGACACAGAGCTTTATGCACTCGTTAAGGACGGCAAAATGATAGCTAACGCCGCAATAGGGAGCCCGACTGAGAAATATCTCAGGATAAAATCCGTTGCCGTTCTTGAAAATGAGAGAAAAAAGGGCTATGGTTACAGAATGTGCGTATTTGTTGTGAATAAGATAAAGGAGCGTGAGCTTACTCCCATGCTTTATACCCACGTGGGAAATGCTTCGGCGGTTGCTTTATGGAATAAGACAGGTTTTGACATAAAGGATAAGCTTTATCTGCTTAAACTTGAGAATAATTAAAAGCTATGTGTATCCTTCGTCCCCGACGGACGGAGGATTTTTTGTATTTGTTTGTAAATATGAGCAAAAGTAAGGCATGTATGGATATATTGCCAAAAATAATATGAATTTCACTTTTATATCTATAAAATATATGGTATACTATATTGTGTAATTACTGAGAATGATTGGAGATGTAGGAATGTCTGAATTTGTACAAAGAAAAATCTGTGACGGGGTCACCTTCGGAAGTATCACAGACGACAGATTCAAAATAGGAAGGCTCAGCGCAACGCTGTTGGTTCCGCTGAGCAGGCAAACAGCAGCGGCAAATGCACTTCTGTCGTGCGTACTGACGCGTTCGTGTAAAAAGTATCCTGATTTTACTTCCCTAAGCAGAAAACTTGACAGTCTGTACGGCGCTGCTCTTTATCCCTCTGTAAGACAGATGGGGGATTATCAGGCGCTTACAATAGCAGTGTCGGGAATAGACGATATATATACTCTTGACGGGGAGGCTGTTTCGGCGGAGCTTGCCGATTTGCTTTCTTCAATAATATTTGAGCCGAATGTTGATAACGGACTTTTTTCGGATGAAGATATAGAGCAGGAAAGACGGCAGCTTATAGAAAATATTGATTCCGAATATAACGATAAGCGTTATTATGCAATAAAACGCTGTATTGAAAGTATGTGCAGCGATGAGATTTACTCGATCGGCCGCTTCGGAAGCAGACATGATGTGGAAACACTTACGAATGCGGATGTGTATTCTGCATGGAAAAGACTACTTTCGGAGGCACGCGTTGAGCTTACTATGCTCGGAAGTGCTTCCGCAGATAAGGCATATGATGGCTTTGTAAAATATTTTGGCGGCAAGCCTAGAAAAATAAATGAACAGGAGCATATGGATATTATTCCTAAAGAGGTTAAATATGTTTCAGAAGATCAGGAATTGTCGCAGTCTAAGCTCGTTATGGGCTTCAGATGTAATTATGACGAGGACGACAGAGCGGCACTGGAAAATTCGCTTATGTCGGCAGTATTGGGAGGTACGCCTACGTCTAAGCTTTTCCTTAATGTAAGAGAGAAACAAAGCCTTTGCTATTACTGCGTAAGCCGTGTTGATAATAATAAGGGTGTTTTGCTTATAGACAGCGGTGTTGAAACGGAAAATATTGAAAAAACCAAAAATGCCGTGCTTGAACAGCTTGAGCTTATTAAAAAAGGAGATATAAGCGATGAGGAGCTTGTCAATGCAAAGCTTGCCGTCAAAAATTCGCTTATGTCGTCACTTGACAGTCTTTCGGCACTGCAGGGATATTATATAGGCGGAATTTTAAGAAAGAATCAGCTTACACCGCTTAAGGCGGCTGAGCTTACGGATGGGATTTCCAAAGAAAGAATAATCGAGCTTGCAAATAAAGTACAGCTTGATACGGTATTTACGCTTAAAGGAAACTGATAGGGAGGTGTTTGCCGCCGCAGGCGGCTGTTATATGGAATTTACAAAGATTACAAATAAACGTATTAATGAAGAATATTACCGCATGAAGCACAGCTCAGGTCTGGAGATCATTGTATATCCGAAAAAGGGCTTTAATTCCACCTATGCGAGTATAGGAACGAAATTCGGCTCGGTTTATTCAAAATTTATGTTTAACGGGAGAGAAATAACCGTTCCTGACGGTACGGCACATTACCTCGAGCATAAGCTTTTTGAGAGCGAGGACGGCGACGCTTTTTCAAAATATGCAAAGGTCGGGGCATCTGCAAATGCATTTACCTCCTTTGATATGACCTGCTATCTTTTTTCCTGCACGGATAAATTCAGGGAATCGCTTGAAATACTTCTGGATCTTGTTCAATCTCCGTATTTTACAGATGAAACCGTTGCAAAGGAGCAGGGTATAATTTCTCAGGAAATCAAAATGTATGATGACAGCCCTGATTGGAGGGTTATGATGAACCTTCTGCAGGGACTTTATCATAATCACCCCATAAATAAGGATATTGCCGGAAGTGTTGAAACTATCGCAAAAATAACTCCCGCAATACTTTATGAATGTTACAACAGCTATTATAATCTTAACAATATGGTGCTTGCGGTTGTCGGTGCGGCAGACCCGGACGAGGTTCTCAGAATAGCGGACGAAAAAATCAAGCTTAACGAAAAGGTGGAAACAAGCGTAATATTCCCCGATGAGCCTTATAGGATAGTAAAGGATTATACGGAGCAGATCCTGCCTGTGGGTGTACCGCAGTTTGAATTAGGCTTTAAAGAGGACAGCACGAATAAATATGCTACAAGCAAGGAGCTTATATGTACAAGCATACTTTTGAATGCCTTTATCGGAGAGAGCTCTGAGCTGTATCGCAGACTTCTTGATGAAAAGCTTATAAATTCAAGCTTTGGGAACGAATATCTTGAAGGTCTGGGGTATCGTTCGGTTATTTTTTCCGGAGAATCCGCTGAGCCGAAGGCGGCTGCGGAGATGATACGTGACGCCGCTGTAAAGCTTCATAAGGACGGAATATCAAGCCGGGACTTCGATAATGCAAGGAAGGTGGTTTACGGCAGACTTGCCGCAGGCTTTGACCAAAAGCAGAATATTGCTTCGGAGCTTATAAATAATCATTTTACGGGGCGGGAAATTTTTGAGGCGGTGAATATGGCAGCTGAGATTACAAAGGAAGATATAAACCAACGTCTTGAGTATCAGCTTGACTCTGATAACTGCTGTTTGTCGGTTGTAAAATCAGAATAAGCTTTTGAAATGATATAACTATTCCTTAAAATGGAGGATTTAAAATGTACAATGTCAGCTTTCCGGGATTGGGATTGAGCTTTAGTATAAACAGGGTCGCCTTTTCAATAAACGGCTTTGAGGTATATTGGTACGGCATAATAATCGGTGCAGGCTTTTTGCTTGCACTGCTGTTTGCCATGCTGAGCCTGAAAAAGTACAACATAAACGGCGACAGCTTTTTTGACTGTGTGCTTGCAGGTCTTATTTTCGGAATAATCGGTGCAAGAATATATTATGTTATTTTCAGCTGGAGCGATTATGCAGAGAATCCTTTGGATATATTTGCGATACATAAGGGCGGACTTGCAATATACGGCGGTGTAATCGGAGGATTGGGTGCGGCTTGTATAGTTGCGAAAATTAAGAAAATGAATATCCCCGCCATACTTGATATAGGAGCTTTGGGTTTTCTTATAGGTCAGGGTATAGGCAGATGGGGCAATTTTATGAATCAGGAGGCTTTTGGCACACCGACCGATCTGCCTTGGGGAATGGTAAGCGAAAATACAGGCGGAGTTGCCGTGCATCCTTGCTTTTTATATGAGTCGTTATGGTGTCTTTTAGGATTTGGCGTTCTGTTTTTTATTAGTCATAAATGGAGAAAATTTGACGGACAGATGTTCCTTTTATACCTGATATGGTATGGCTTTGAGCGTATGATAGTAGAGGGACTTCGCACGGACAGCCTGTATGTTCCGTTACTCAATCTAAGGGTATCTCAGATTCTGTCGGCTGTTCTGGTAATTGTGGGAATTGTTCTGCTGATTATCAATCTCAAAAAGGCGAAAAAGGAAAGTGTGACG
>CANRDH010000137.1 GCA_947629295.1 uncultured Clostridia bacterium | reverse complement strand
AGCGATCCGGAACGGGATCGAACCGTCGACCTCTAGCGTGACAGGCTAGCGTTCTAACCAGCTGAACTACCGGACCATTTCTATTTCGGTCATTCGACCGCCCTAATATGATATCATAAAGCAAGGGCTTTGTCAACTGTTTTTTAATTAATTTTGTTTCCGTTAAGGTACAATGAGGAATTATGCAAAAAAGCATGAATTGGATTCGATTTTGTACTTGCCGAACTCGGAAATATGTGCTATACTTAACAGTGTTGACTGCCTGTAGCACAGCCGGATAATGCATCAGACTCCGACTCTGAAGATCGGGGGTTCGAATCCCCCCGGGCAGGTTTTCCCTTATATTCGGGAAATTCAATAAGCTTTTTACATATTTCAAAATGTACCATTGGTTGGTTCAACTTGCTTATTGACAATCTTTAAGTATTGATTTCGATAATTGTGCATTATTTTTCGGAAAAATTGGAGGGTTATTGTTGGAGATAATTGCAGGTCTTAGAAAATGTTGTCAAACTGTGTACGAACGTATAAAGCGGGTGTTTAGTGATAAGTTTATTTTTTTCTTACTGCTTGGAGTGTTTATAATTTCTGTGATTCCTATTTTTATTATAGCATTTTACAATACCCCTTCGGCTGACGATTTCAGTTACAGTGTGTTGACACACAAGGCATGGGATAAGACAGGCTCCATTTTGGAAGTTCTCAAGGGTGCCTGCGAAAAAGTAGCATCGTCATATAATAGCTGGCAGGGTACTTTTACTTCTATTTTTCTTTTTGCACTTCAGCCGGCAATATTTGGTTACAGATGGTATTTTTTGACTACATTTATAATGATTGCAGTATTGTCATTCGGAATTATATATTTTTGTGATGTCGTTTTCAGACGTACAATAGGTGCAGATAAATACCAGACAGGAATTGTAGTTTTACTGATTTTGCTGCTCTGCATAAATATGCTTCCATCACCGGTACAGGCATTCTTTTGGTTTAATGGTTCCGTTCATTATACTTTCTTCTTCGGTCTTTCTCTTGTTTTGTATGCAAAGATTATCCGATATATACAGACCTCCGAAAACGTACCCAAAATAAAGTCTGTTATCCGTTTAGTTACGATTATAATTCTTTCGGTGTTTATATCGGGTTCAAATTATGTGACCACATTGGCTACAGCGGTAATTTATGTCGCATTTATCGTATATATTTGTGCAAAAAAACATTTTCACAGTCTTTGGCTTCTTGTACCGTTTTGTTTATATAGCGTTGGGTTTGCTATCAATATTGTTGCTCCCGGCAATACTGTAAGACAGACGGCGTATTTTGATAAACCGAACGCAATTAAAGCGATTGGACTTGCACTCATTCAGACATTGAGAGATTCAGTCAATTGGTTATCATTTCCACTTTTATGTGTTCTGATTTTCTCGGTTCCGATATTATATGCGGTTGCTGTAAAAAGTAAATTATCATTTCGCCATCCGTTAGCAATGATTGCAGCATCATTTTTATTTTTAGCAGTAATGTTTACACCTTCGCTTTATGCTATGGGCGTTCTGCCGGGTAGAATTAGTGATGTTATTTTCTTTGCATATGTTATTTTATTATTTGCAAATACTTTCTATATTCTGGGCTATATAAATAAAAATATTGTACTGAATTATAAAAACAAAAAACTTATTCCTCGTCCGAAAAGCTCAGAAAAACATTATTCGTCGATCTTTATTATTTTTGTTGCGTTCTCTTTTGTAATATCGTCTGCAACGTTCTATCACATAAAAAACTTTACGGTCTTGGGAGCGACAAAAGCATTAGTTGATGGCAGTGCATATACATTTAATAAAACGTTTTATGATAGGTGTGCTGTTCTTGAGGATGATAATGTAAAGGATGTTGTCTTTGATAGGCTTGTTGATAAGCTTGAATGTCGTCCGTATGTCTTATTTTTGAGTGATTTTTGGGATAATGAATATATGAGTGATTATTACGACAAAAATTCTATAACAATACGTGTAAATGATGAAGTAAAATAAGTGTAGTTAAATTTATTTTCCTGATAATTTACGTAAGAATAAATGAGGTTCTGTATTTGTTTGATGCAAGACAGTAATTAAATCCGGAGAGTGCTTTCGAGGTTGCTTTACATTGAATGAAGATTGGTTAATTAAGATTATAAAAAATTGTAATAATTGAAATTTTTTACTTGCCGGATTTGATGTTCTGTGTTATATTGTTAGTGTTTATTGCCTGTGTTTTCAAGGAGGCATTGTATGAATAATAATTTTATGTTTTCGCCTAACCTTAACCCTTATGCCGATAATGCTAAATTTATAAAGAAAACAATGAAATCACGACATAGCACATTCATGGCTGTCGGAATTTCGGTGATGCTTACGTGCCTGTTATACGGGGCGATTTTTTCATTCAGCATGGCAGGAGGGGACGGCACCCTTTTTGAAACTAAAAGCGATAAGGTTATGCAGACAGTCAGTTTTTGTTTATTCGGCGTCAGAACAATATTTATGATAATCCTGCTTGCGATGTTATGCATAGGTATAGTAAATTTTATTATGCATTTGAAGGATAAGGACGGTCCGCTTTTGCCGAATTCCTTTGCGGTATTATGTAATGTTTTTTTAATTTCCGTCCTTATATATTGTATTATGATGTTTTTTGCATCATTTGCACAGCTTGGGCTTACGTTGCTTTTTTTGAATTATGAGAATACAGACGATTTTGTCATTAAGCTTGCCAATATATTTATGTTGGATACGGTGTCGTCTATGGTTTGGATAATTTGGGCGATAAGCGGAATAGTTTTTTTCTCCTCAGTGCGGAATACATTCAAATGTGTGATGCTGTCAGATAAAGGCTCGGCATTTTTTATTACCGCGTCAATCTTTACTGCTGCGGTTACTGCTATATGCGTGATTTTATATAATGTAAATGACTTTGAGGTCGGAATGTTTTATTTATATGACGGGAGCACCGCTTTATCCGACGCAATTATCGGCAGCTCCACGGCAATATTAATGTTTAACGTGTTTTTTATTGCATCAATAATAACGGTCATAGCGGCTGCCTGCTTTGCGTCGGATTACCGTAAGGCAATAAGGTCGGCGCAGCGCTCTTTTTCATATGCAGGCTCTAATCTTTATATGAACGGTGACAGTGCGGCGGCAGCTTATTTTCAGGGATATTATTCATCACCCGCTGGCGGAGTGGGTTCTGTAAATAATGCGGCTGCGCAGGCTCCTCAACCTGTACAACCGGATCCGCCCCCTCAGATCGTGCAGAATGGAGAGTTTAGCCGTATAGATTTTACAGAATCGGATATCGGCAGTGATTTACCAAAAGAAGGAACGATTATCTGTCCTTTATGCGGAGCTAAAATCATGTCGGGACTAAAATACTGCACTGAATGTGGGAACAGCTTAAATATATAGATAAAATGCTCTTGAACAGATAAACTGAATATTGTATAATAATGTTGCTGATTAAAGAATTATACGTGGGGGATATTATGAAGAAAATATTACTATTTGTAATTTTATTGTCGACAATAGTCGTTTTTGGCGGATGCTTCGGTGCGGGGGGACCCTCGCTTGAGGAGGTTAAGACAGACGCCGCGGCTGATGCAGAAAAAATTAAGATGGACAGTTACACGAAGGATTTGGTGGGTCTTGAAAAATATTTGATTGATTTGGGATATATTCCCGAAAAAGCAGAGCCGCAGGAGCTTATGTGCTCTGTTTTGGGCGCAAAGGACGGCGACCGTTTTAATTTTAAGGTGGACGGAGCCGTGGTATATGTAGAGCTTTTTGAATATGATACGGATAATCTGAATGACGACGCCAAAAGAGTTATCGGCGAGGTTGAGAAGGACGGGAAATATTATGTTTTCGGAGAAACGGGAGTTAACGGAAACGCCGCATATGAAGCCTTTTTATCAAAAAATAAAAAATATCTTGTATCGTATACGGTAAATAGTGATGATGAATCTAATACCAAACGTAAGGATGACTTTGTCAATGCGGTTGTAAATTTTGATAAGGATTAACAGAAACTACATAATTAAGTTAGAAAGAGGCTGCTCACTTCACATAGTGCAGTCTCTTTTATAATGTGTCGTTATTTATCTGCGTGACATAATATAAAATGTATGTATTTTTTTAAAAAATATACAAATAGTATTAGTGTGGATTTAAAGAAATATAAAACAATACGATATGTAAAATTGAGCAAAAAGTTGTTGACAAAGCAGACCGGATGTGGTAATATAATAAGGCTAACCCACTTTGAGACTTGGATTTCAGTAATAAAGCTGTTTGGTCAAGATTTTTTAAAAAATGGAAAAAAACTCTTGACAAACGGTTTAAAGTGTGGTAGAATAAAGAAGTCGCCGAAAAAGCGAAGCGGAAGAAGCGAGCGATGAAGGC
>CANRDH010000136.1 GCA_947629295.1 uncultured Clostridia bacterium | reverse complement strand
AGGTAAGGTTTTTGAACCTGAATAACACTCACATCAAATTAAATGTATGGCTAAATGAGGACTGCTGCGAAGCAGACTGAATGCAAAACCGATAAGACGCTGCATTGTGCCGGCTGGTCATACATCGAACCTTTGCGAAGGAAAAAATAGTCTTGTGGTGCTTTATATAGGCAATCTTTGCCAGAAGATTGCCTTTGACAGGGAACTTGGGTACACCATGTCCTCTGTGAAAGGCAATCAATCAACGGAACAAACCCATTGACCGATCACCTGAGTTTAACGCGCCGGGAGGGACTCGAACCCCCGACCTACTGGTTCGTAGCCAGTCACTCTATCCGGCTGAGCTACCGGCGCACAATATTATTCCTAACCGCCCTATTATAATAGCATATTATTTTAAAAAAAGCAAGAGCTATTTATAAAAAATTAAATAACTCTTGCTTGTGCTTATTTAAGAACTATAACGCTGTGTGCCGGGAAGGTAATTTCCTGGCCGTTGACTTTGAATTCCTTGATTTCTTCTGTTTCAGAGGAAGACTCATCACTTACTGATTCACCCTTAAGAAATGCATCGATAGCCGGCGACCCTGCGGTCTCGGAATCGTCTGCGTCGGCGAGTACATATCCTCTTACCTCATTTATCTTGAATGTGTCATCCGGAACAGTTACGGTATTGGCTTGCGAACCTGCATTGAATATAACAAGAACCTTAGAACCATCATTGTCACATACATACCCTGCAACCTCACTATTGTCAAAATAGACAGCAGTCAGACTGCCTCTTGCAATTTCAGGATTCTGATTTTTGAGGGCAATAACACGTTTGTAGAAGCTCAAAAGAGATTTATCATCCTTAAGCTGTTCATCAACTGCCGCATCAGGAACACTTTTGTTTGAAGCACCCGGAATCTTTTTTACATAACCCTTTGTATCCGTTTCCGACCAATACATACCTGTTCGTTTGTCGGGGTCGGTTTCCGAGCCTATCATACCTATTTCCTCACCGTAATATATAAACGCATTTCCGGGTGAGAGAATATACATTGCCGCAGCCATTTCCTGTGACGTAATGGTTGACAGGAAACCTGCGCTCCTGCCTGTATCGTGGTTGGATATAAAGGTAGAATTTATCGCATTTTCGTTATTTTTACGAATCATTTCCTCATAAGAAACAAGTGCCTTCACATAGCTCTGTGCACTTTCATCGCGAACAGCACTCGTTACCCTACCGCTTGCACCCTGGGAATCAAAATCAAAAAAGCTGTCAACACCGGATTTATAATATTGCGAAATAGTGGCGGCGCTGTCCCAACATTCGCCGACCATATATACATCTTCCTTAACTGTTTTTGCATAGTCATACAGCCATTTAAGATCGGAAATCGAGTCATCATTTCCTGTGCTTTCATACCACAGGACCGCATCAAGTCTGAAACCGTCTACTCCCATGTCAAGCCAGAATTTTACTATATCCTGAATTTCCTCTCTGACCTTCTCATTTGTAAGATTAAGATCAGGCATATCTGCATCAAACTGACACTCATAATACCAATCACCTACACCTGCCTTCTGCCAACCGGCTTCATCGTTATTTTCCTTAAAATGATAATACTGAGCATACCCGTCAGTTTTACCTTGCTTAAGCTCTTTCAGTGCATTCTGATACCATTCATGCTGTCTTGACGAATGATTAATAACCAGATCAATAATGACATTGATATTACGTTTATGTGATTCCTCAACCAGCTTTTTAAAATCATCAAGTGTTCCGTAAGCCGGATCTATATTCTTATAATCAGAAACATTATACTTATGATATGACGGTGACGGCATTATAGGCATAAGCCAAATACCCTCAATACCCAGATCGTCCGTTGTGGATGTATCACCGTCATTAAGGTAATCAAGCTTTGATGTAATGCCGTTAAGGTCACCGATACCGTCATCATCCGAGTCATAAAAGGCATACGGAAAAATCTCATAGAATGTTCTGTATTTATCCTTTGAAGCCTCATAGGATACGGTTTTAAAACCGCCGTCCTCCGGAATTTCGAGCAGGCTGCCGCCTGTGGTTGAGTTGCTTGCATTTGAAGATCCGCCCGACTTATTGTCATTATCAGCAGTACATCCTCCGAATACAAAAGAAGAAATCATACAGCCTGCAAGCAACATTGACATAATTTTCTTTTTAACCATAAATCCAACTCCTTTATATAAGTTAAGCAGGGAGGCAAAAGCATCCCTGCTTACAAATTGATTAATTAACCCTTTACAGCACCGCCTGTTACGCCGGCTACATAGAATCTCTGCATTATAATGAACAAAATCGTGATCGGAATTGCAATAAGAACAGCACCTGCACAGAATGTAGTGAACTGATTGGTAATGTTATTGCCGACAACCATATTATAAAGACCCAATGCAATCGTCCAGTTTTCGGTTTCATCCTTCATAAAGTAATTTACGAAAATGTAATCGCCCCATGGTGAAAGGAATGTCGTAAGTGCGGTATAAACAACTATCGGCTTCGAAAGCGGGAGTATTATACGCCAGAATATCTGATTTTTCGTAGCACCGTCAATCTTAGCCGCTTCATCAAGGGAACGGGGAATCGTATCAAAGAAGCCCTTTGATACCTGATATCCCAAGCCGGCACCTGCCGCATAAACTATAATAAGACCTAACAGTGATTTGTTCAGTCCAAACAGACTCATGATAGCATAAGTTGCAGTCATGGACATGAATCCGGGGAACATTCCGAGGATAAGACCCAGATTCAAGAAAGTTTTACGGCTCTTAAAACGAAGCCTTGAGAAAGCATAGCTTATCATGAGAATTATAAGAGTAGAAACTACACAGGAGCAAATGGCAACAATAAGTGTATTAATCAGCCATTTTGAATACTCACTGTCTCCTGAAAAAAGACCGATATAGTTATCCAATGTCCAACTATGGGGAATTATATGATCCGCTGCAACAACCTTATCGGAATCAAATGATCTTGCGACCAACCAAAAGATCGGGAACAGCCATATTACTACCATTACGGAAAGAATTATGTAAATAGCGATATCCGCAGCTTTTCTTTTCTGAGCATAGCCGGTCTTCATAGTACCAATATTTGAATTTGTCATGAAAACTCCTCCTCATTCTTCGATGCCTTGGACATATTGAAAGTAATAAGCGAACCGGCAGCACAAATCACGAATACTATAATACCTATTACCGCTCCAAGGTTATAATCCTTTTCGTCAACGGTCAGCTTATACAGCCATGTTACAAGCAAATCCGTCTGACCTGCTCCATTTGTATATCCTCTCGGATTCGGACCTCCTGTTGTGAGGTAGTAAATAACATTGAAGTTATTGATATTACCCACAAACGTCGTAATCAGATAAGGTGTTGTTACGAAGAAAATATACGGGAATGTAATCTTTGTGAACTGCTGGAAAGCATTTGCACCGTCAATACGTGCACTTTCATAAAGATCTTCGGGAATATTCATAAGAAGACCGGATGAAATAAGCATCGTATACGGAATACCTACCCACATATTTACAACTATGACCGTAAATCTGGGCCAGAAACCGCCCATATCACCGAGGAAGTTAATAGCCGAACCTCCAAGACCGGTTATTAACTGATTAATAGGTCCGTCAACAAAGAGCAGACATCTCATAACAAGAAGAGTTACAAATTGAGGAACGGCGGCTGTAATAACGAAAGCCGTTCTCCAGAAGCCCTTGAACTTAATTGTCTTTTTATTGATCATAAGTGCAAGAACTATACCAAGTATGTAGTTGCTGAATGTTGCAAAGACAGCCCATACGAGCGTCCATACAAGAATTTTTCCGAAGGTCTCCGAGGTTCCTGCGGTGGAAGCAAATACCTCTTTAAAGTTTTCAAAGCCTACCCACCAATAGATTTTCTCGGCGTTCGGGTCAGCCTGTTTATTATAGCTTGTAAAAGCAATAAATATAGTAAAGATGATAGGAAGAACTGTAAAAATAAGAAGAAGGACAGACGGTATAATCAATAGCGTAATGTGGAAACGCTCATCAAGAAAATCCTTAACCTCTTCAAAAAATCCAACAGGATTCTTACCTCTCTCTATAAGCTGCTGAGATGCATAAGCACTCTTGGTATTTGCAATATATATTGCAAAAAATGCAATCGTAACGATAAGTGTAAGCACGAAGAAAAGAAGAACATTGTTGGAATTGTCAATAACAGGCTTATTGAAGCTGTTGCTGACAAAACCACTGCTCGAGTCCGCGCCTGCAGCTTGAATCACATGACCTATGGCACCATCAATAGGTCCTCTTCCATCGCCTAAATCAACACCGTTGCAATAAATCTTTGATATATAAACAAAACCGAAGCTGAACATAAATACTATGTATGCAACTTCAGCTGCAAGAAAAAGGATACCCTTCGCAAACTGCTTGTGCATCATATTTCCCGCACCCATTACGATATAGGAAAGCTTTGTCCCGATATCACCGTTTTTGAATCTTGAACCGTATCCGACAAAACCATTGCC
>CANRDH010000135.1 GCA_947629295.1 uncultured Clostridia bacterium | reverse complement strand
AAAATGCCGGAGGAAACAAAGGAAACGCTTGTTGACGGTTGGCTCAGAACAGGCGACCTCGGATATGTTGATGATGAGGGATATATTTTCCTTACCGGACGGAAGAAAAATCTTATCATAACAAAGAACGGAGAAAATGTATCACCCGAGGAAATAGAAAATCAGCTTGGTGAGCACCGTCTTGTACAGGAGGTTCTTGCCCGTGAGTCCGAGGGTGTTATAGCTGCCGAGATTTTCCCGGACTATGAATATGCTAAGAAGAAGAAAATCAAGGATATACAGGCTGCACTTCAGAAGATCATAGACGACTATAATCTTACAGTGCCGTCATACAAGAAAATCTTCCGTCTTGTTGTCCGTGAAACAGAGTTTGAAAAAACTCCGTCAAAGAAAATCAAGAGATATTAATTAAACAGTACATAATAACCTCCTTATGTTTTTGGTAATGCGGTGTCCAAACCTTTACCAGTATACCATAAGGAGGTTATCCTTTCCACATCTTGGCTCATGCTAAAGCGCACAACAAAAATGTCGGTTATTCCATCGAGAGAATAACCGACTTTTTTGTTGTGAAGAAAATATAGTAGGAGCAAGCAATTAAAAAATAATAACAGCCCAAAGAACAGACCGATAAAATAAAAATATCAATCAAGTTTCTGATTAACAGAGAATATACTTATTATTGTACGGACTTATTTTTGTCAATATATCTGCATAAGGCGTTAAATGTTTCTGCACTTATATCATGCTCGATTTTGCAGGCATCCTCTTTCGCTGTTTCCTCATCAACACCTATACTTATAAAAAAGGCGGAAAGCGTCTTGTGACGGTTAAGCGTTCTTTCGGCTATCTGCATACCTGATTCGGTAATCGTGATATAATTATCCTTATCCATTACAATATATCCCTTTTCCTTGAGCCTTTTTGTTGTATAGGTCACACTCGGTTTTGTAACCCCGAGATATACAGCGACATCAATAGAGCGAATATAACCGTTTTTATGTTTTAGTACAAGCATTGCCTCAAGATAATCCTCAGTTGTTTTTTCTGATTTAATTTCCGGTTTCATAATCGCAGTCCTCCGATGGTTAGATTTTTTCTGAATGGACAAGTCCAACACAAATTTATATTACCATATTATAATATAAATTTCAAGAAATATAAAAAAATATCTTATAACTACTTGACAAAAGCCGTTAGTTGTATTAAACTATAAAAGGATTAGAGATATCTAATTTTAAATATTTAACTTAACCTGTCGAAATCTGTATGATTTTAGCGGCTATCAATAATACAAGGGGGGTTTGTTATGATGCCTTTAGCTTTTGCAAACAAAGGCGAGAAAATGATAATTAAAAGGATCGGAGGTTCGCCGGAGGTTAAAAAGCATCTTGAAAATCTGGGCTTTGTTGCCGGCAGTGATGTGAGTATCGTTAATACATTCGGCGGTAATGTTATTGTCAATGTTAAGAACTCAAGAGTTGCCATAAGCAGGGAAATGGCTCAGAAAATTATGATTTAAGGAAAGAGGAGACGGTTGGTATGAGAACACTTAGAGAGGTTAAGGTGGGAGAGACCGTTAAGGTTGTAAAGATCCACGGTGAGGGTGCTGTTAAGCGCCGTATTATGGATATGGGTATTACAAAGGGTACGGAAATCCATATAAGAAAGGTAGCACCGCTTGGAGACCCGGTGGAAATTACAGTCCGCGGTTACGAGCTTTCTCTCCGGAAGGCCGATTCGGAAATGATAGAAATAGAATAATATCGGTCATAAATGTAGTTTAAGAGGTGGAAAAATGAGTATAAAGATAGCACTTGCAGGCAATCCTAATGCCGGTAAGACAACTTTGTTCAATTCGCTGACTGGTTCAAATCAGTTTGTGGGAAACTGGCCGGGCGTTACAGTTGAAAAAAAGGAAGGAAAGCTTAAAAAACATAATGATGTAACGGTAACTGACCTTCCGGGTATATATTCGCTTTCTCCGTATACACTTGAGGAAGTTGTTGCAAGAAATTATCTTATTGATGAAAGACCGGATGTAATACTTAATATTGTTGACGGTACAAACCTTGAGCGTAATTTGTATCTGACAACACAGCTTACGGAGCTTGGTATTCCCGTTGTTATTGCAATAAACATGATTGATATTGTCAAGAAAAACGGCGATAAAATCAAAATAAACGAGCTTGGAAAAGCTATGGGCTGCAAGATAGTTGAGATTTCCGCACTTAAGGGTGACGGCGTTGCGGAAGCTGCCGAGGCTGCAATTCATGCGGCGGAAAATTCAAAGACTATTCCTCAGCATACATTTTCGGGTCCTGTCGAACACGCAATAGCACATATTGAGGAGGCTGTTCTTCACGATATGCCCGAGGAACAACAAAGATGGTATGCTATTAAGATTTTCGAGCGTGACGAAAAGGTAATAGAAAAGCTTCATATAGACGGCAAAAAGCTTGAACATATTGAAAAGGATATAACTGCCGCTGAAAAGGAGCTTGATGATGATGCAGAAAGCATAATAACAAATGACAGATATGAGTATATCGGTTCTCTGATGAAGAAATACTGCAAGAAAAAATCCGCAGGTACTCTTACGATATCCGATAAGATAGACAGGGTAGTGACAAACCGTATTCTTGCTTTGCCGATATTCGTTGTAATAATGTTCCTCGTTTATTCGGTTGTCATGATGCCTGTACCAATGCCGTGGGGTGATTCGCTCGGTACTGTGCTTACCGACTGGGCGAATGACGGTGTATTCGGCGACGGATGGTATCTTCTCGGCATAGGTCAAAATGATTACGATAGTGCGATGGACGAATATGCAGCAAAAAATATCTGGACAGATGAGTTTAAGTCTGAAATTGATACGGCAGTAAAAGCAGATGTTATAGGTGCATCGGATATTGCAGATGCTATTGAAGAGGGAAGTTTCGGAGATTTTGACGAGGCTTACGGAACATATGCAGATTCTGTTGTTGAATATTATGAAGAAAACAAATTAGAATATACGTTTACAGGTGTGTACGATGCTGCTATGGGTGATGAAGCAGAAGGATTGCCTGAAAATTCGGATTACGGGGTATGGGTACCCGGTATACCAACACTTCTTGAGCCTTTGTTTGAAAGTGCACCGGAGTGGCTTCATGGTCTTGTGTTTGACGGTATAATAGGCGGAGTTGGTGCAGTATTGGGATTTGTACCGCAAATGCTCCTATTATTCCTTTTCCTTGCATTTCTCGAGTCATGCGGTTATATGGCTCGTATAGCATTTGTACTTGACCGTGTGTTCAGACGTTTTGGTCTTTCGGGTAAATCATTTATACCAATGCTTGTAGGTTCGGGCTGTGGTGTTCCGGGTATTATGGCTTCACGTACTATTGAAAGTCAGCGTGACCGCCGTATGACAATTATGACAACAACGTTTATACCATGCGGAGCTAAAATGCCGATTATTGCACTTCTCACAGCGGCACTTTTCGGCGGTGCATGGTGGGTAGCACCGAGTGCATATTTCCTTGGAGTTGCCGCAATAATTGTTTCAGGTATAATGTTAAAGAAAACAAAGATGTTTGCAGGAGATCCGGCTCCGTTTGTTATGGAACTTCCGGCATATCATCTTCCTACAATAAGCAATGTTCTCCGTTCAATGTGGGAACGTGGTTGGTCGTTTATTAAAAAGGCAGGTACGATCATACTTTTATCGTCCGTACTTATTTGGCTTGGTTCATCTTTTGGTTGGAATAACGGTTCATTCGGTTATTTTGCTGAATTTGATGAGGGAGGTCTTAGTATAATAGATGCTATCGGTAATGCGATTTGTTGGATATTTGCACCTCTCGGTTTTGGAGAATCAACTGCGGCTGTTGCAACTGTAATGGGACTTGTTGCAAAGGAAGAAGTTGTAGGTGTATTCGGAGTTCTTGATTTTCACGGTCTCGCACCCCTTGCTGGCTATGCATTCCTTGCATTCAACCTTCTTTGCGCACCTTGCTTTGCAGCAATCGGAGCAATTAAGAGAGAAATGAACAGTGCAAAATGGACTTTGTTCGCAGTCGGATATCAGTGTGTGTTTGCATATGCAGTATCACTTATGATATATCAGTTCGGTCTGATATTTACAGGCGGCATCAATGTTGTAGGACTTATCTTTGCTATTCTTGTCCTGACATTCATATGCTTCATGCTTTTCAGACCGGCATCGGATTCAAAAAGGGGAAAAGTTGTTGTTGTCTGATACAATAAAGGAGAATTTTTAAAATGCTCGAATGGGTGACTTCAAATTTATCTGCAATTATTATATGTATTGTGGTTTTTGCCGTAATTGTACTTGATATCATATATCTGATAAAAACGAAGAAAAAGGGCAAAAATCTCTGCGGAGGTAATTGTGCAGGCTGTGATATGTGCGGAGAATGTCACAATAATTCATCTGCAAAAAATATCAAATCCGAAGGTACGGATGAAGATTAACTTATCCTTTCATAATCTACGTATAATCGAGTAGGAGGCTACCCATTAGTTGAGTAGCCGACCTCTCACACCACCGTGCGTACGGTTCCGTACACGGCG
>CANRDH010000134.1 GCA_947629295.1 uncultured Clostridia bacterium | reverse complement strand
TGCCGTATTATCACATTAAAGACATTAGTTTAACACTGTCTGCAACAAATTTTTCAAGTTCATCCGCACTCAATCTTCTTTGACTTATAACCGCCAAATCATATATCTGCCTGCATATGAGCTTCTGCTTCTCCTCGTCAAACTCCGTAAGCTTTCCGATAATGCTGTTTGCAGTATTGATTATAAGCGTCTCCTGCGCCTTGTCATTCATTCCGCCGAACATATTGCCGTACATCTTGTTCATGTCATTGAGCCTTCGCTGATATTCGTTGATCGTGATGATCGCAGGCGTGTCCGCTGTCTTGAGTGCCTGTGCCTTGATTTCAAGCTTATCCTCAGACAATGAATTCTTGAATATCTCAATGACCTTTTCACTGTCAGCCTCCGCTGTCTTGTCACCCTCGTCCGACTTGAGCGCTTCGTCCGTTTCCGAATCTATCCGCACAAACTTTATATCCTGCTCTTTATATTCAAGATACGTTATATAATGCGTGTCAATGTTATGCTCCAGTATTACAGCGTCAAGTCCGTTGTCCTTGAAAAGCTTGATATACTGTGCCTGTACATCCGTGCTTGAAACATAATATACCTTATTGCCCTCAGTCTTGGGAAGCTCGGAAAAGGTCTTGAACTCGCCGTTGATTGTCTTATACAATATTATATCCTTCATCCTGTCATAGAACTTATCGTCCTTTATACAGCCGAATTTGATAAACGGTGCGATATCATCCCAATATCCCTCATAATCGCTTCTCTCATTTTTGAATATGGAGATAAGCTTATCGGCAACCTTTTTAGTTATATGCTTTGATATCTTCGCAACCTCTCCGTCATTCTGCAAAAATGAACGTGATACATTCAGCGGAAGGTCGGGGCAGTCTATTACTCCCTTGAGAAGCATAAGAAATTCCGGTACTACCTCCTTGATATTATCGGCAATATATACCTGATTTGAATAGAGCTTTATCTCACCCGGCATAACCTGAAGCTTATCCGTCTGTCTGGGAAAATACAATATACCCTTAAGATTGAAGGGATAATCCACATTCAGATGTATCCAGAAAAGCGGCGGATTTATATCGGGGAATACCTCTCTGTAAAAATCCTCATATTCTTCGGTTGTGCAGTCCTTCGGCGCTTTCAGCCAAAGCGGATTAGTTATATTTACGGGCTTTTCCTCCGGCTTTTTGATTTCAGCCTCTGCATTTTCCTCTTTTTCGGCGCTTTCTTCTTCCTCTTTCTTCTTATCCTGTACGCAGGTAAAGAAAATCTCATACGGCATGAAATTGCAATACTTCTTAAGCACGTTTCTCAGCTTATAGCTGTCGCAGAATTCCTCTCCGTCTGCTGAAAGGTGCATGACTATTTCCGTGCCCCTGTCGGTTTTATCACTGTCGGTTATCTCATAGGTATTTGTACCGTCACTTGACCAATGTACAGCCTGTGCGCCGTTTTGATATGACAGTGTATTTATTTCAACAGTGTCCGATACCATATATGCGGAATAAAAGCCGAGTCCGAAATGACCGATTATACCGTTTTCCGCATCTGTCTTATCGCTGTATTTCTCGATAAATTCCTGTGCGCCCGAAAAGGCAATTTGTGTTATGTACTTTTCGACCTCGTCTTCTGTCATACCAAGACCGTTATCCTTGACTGTAAGGGTTTTTGCATCCTTATCGAGAATAACATCAATGCGGGGTTTTGCTCCGTCGTCTTCGGTTTCTCCTATTGAGCAAAGGCTCTGATATTTCTTTATTGCGTCACAGCCGTTTGCCACTATTTCTCTGAGGAAAATATCCTTATCCGAATAGAGCCACTTTTTAATTATCGGAAAAAGATTTTCCGAATCCACCTTGATTTGTCCTTCTCTTTTCATTTCAAATTACCTCCTGATATTATTTATTTGAAACAAACCGACAAAAATGTTTTGTCAGCTGTCGGAATTATTAAGCATTCTTTCTGTATATTCCTGATAGGTCATAAGTACCTTCCGAGGCTTTGCACCCTCATGGGGTCCTACAATTCCCATCTGCTCCATTTCGTCAATAATTCTTCCGGCTCTTGCATATCCGAGTCTTAATCTTCTCTGGAGCATTGATGTTGATGCCTGTCCCGCCTCGACTACACAGCGTATCGCCTCCTCGATCATGGGGTCACACTCGCCGCCGAAATCATCGCCGTCACCGCTGTCATTTTCGGGTACTGCATTCTTCTCTATTTCCTCAATAACATTCTCATCATATTCAACTACCTTGTTTTTCTTGATGAAATCAATTATATTATTTATCTCCCTGTCGTCAACAAAACAACCCTGTACTCTTACAGGTTTTGTTGTACCTATCGGTGAGAAAAGCATATCTCCGCGTCCTAAAAGCTTATCCGCTCCGCCCGTATCAAGTATGGTACGTGAGTCCGTTACGGATTTGACCGCAAAGGCTATACGGCTCGGAACATTAGCCTTGATAAGTCCCGTGATAACGTCGACGGAGGGTCTTTGGGTAGCGATAACCAAATGCATACCCGCAGCACGTGCCATCTGCGCAAGACGGCATATGGATTCCTCCACCTCTTTCGACGCAGCCATCATGAGGTCTGCAAGCTCATCTATAACAATAACGATATGCGGCATCTTTTGCAGCTTCTGCGGTTCGGCGGCCGGCTCCTGTCCGACCTTACCGCCTGCTCCAAGCTCGGACTGAGCCTGAGCGAGCATTTCATCCTCCTCGAAGGAACGCTCGGATTCGTCCGCATGATAATCTATTGAGGTATTCGCGTCCGACTCGGCATTTCGTACATCAACAAGTCTGTTATAGCCATGCATATCACGAACATTATATTCGGCAAAAATCTTATATCTTTTAAGCATTTCATTTACAGCCCAGCTTAATGCTCCCGCAGCCTTTCTCGGGTCTGTTACAACGGGAACAAGAAGATGCGGTATCCCGTTATATATACCGAGCTCAACGACCTTCGGGTCTATAAGAAGCAGCTTTACCTCATCGGGGCTTGATTTATATAAAAGGCTTATAAGCATTGAATTAACGCAGACCGATTTACCGGAACCGGTAGAGCCTGCAATAAGAAGGTGCGGCATTTTTCCGAGGTCGGCAAGCGTTATTTTTCCCGCAATATCCACACCGAGAGCAACTGTCAGCTTGCTTTTTGCACTCTGAAATTCCTTTGACTCAACAAGATTACGCATTTTCACTATCGTTACAGTTTTATTCGGCACCTCGATGCCTACAGCGGATTTTCCCGGAATGGGAGCTTCGATCCTGACTCTTGTTGCCGCAAGATTGAGGGCTATATCGTCGGCAAGATTGGTTATCTTACTGATCTTCACACCCGAAGCAGGCTGAAGCTCATAGCGTGTTACGGCAGGCCCCCTGCTTATATTTACAACTGTTGCCTGGACTCCGAAGCTTCTAAGTGTATCTACAAGAATTTTCCCCCGCTGATTAAGCTCCATTGAAAGATTAGCTTCCTTTTCGCTCGGCTGAGGCTCAAGGAGATTAAACGGCGGCTTGATATAATGCCCCGATATTATACTGCTTTCAGTATCTATTTCAAATTCTTCCGTTACAGGTTTATTTTTGCTTTGTTTTTTCTCCGGCTGATATATCGGCTCAGGAACAATTTCCTCCTCAGAAGCAGTAACAGGAATTTCCTGACCCTCCGGCTCGAGCATTAAATCCTCTGGAGCTATATCCTTCCCGTTTACTAGGATATCATCAGCAAATACAGACATTTCCTCCTCTGTTGCAGCGGGAATATTTTCGCCTGACTTTTTAGGTTTTTCTTTTTTGTGCTCCGTCTTTCTTTTTCTGCTGCCGGATGAAGCTTCCGGCTCATAGAAAGGCTGATTTTTTATTCTGCAAAGGTTATCGCCGTCGGACGGGTGCTTTTGTCTTATACGTTTGTCAATCTGTTCCTCAACGTACTGTTTTCTCTCCTGCTGTCTTTTCTCATCCTTTATCTGACGTTCCCTGCGGCGAACCTCACTCCTTATCTCACGGTTATCGCTTATATGCTCGCCTACCCTTTTTGCGGGTCTTTTGAATATATCCATAATAGAAATAAGAACGGTATCAAGTATAAATGCAAATGTTATGATCAACGCTATTATACTTATAATTCCTCCGCCGACTGCACCCGCCGCCATTTTTAGCGGCACTCCGAGCAAAGCTCCGAGAAAACCCGTACCCGCATTTTCACTTGCATATGTATAGCTGTTTCCGAGCTCCTGAAAATATCCCGACATCTCTCTGTTTCCGGATTGAAAGCAGAACACGGAGGTTGAAAGGAAAACGACCAGCAATGCAGCCAAAAAAGCTTTAAGTTTAAAGTTATATACAGGCTTGTCCCTGAAATTCTGAAATGCACAATAAATCATTACAGCGGGAAATGCAAAACCGAATATACCGAAAACTCCGTTATATACTCTATGGGCTTCAAACCAAAGACTTTCGCCGGGCATAAAGCATATTAACAACAGAAAAACGGCTGACATAAGCTGTATAACGGCTGTTATCGATTGTTTTCTTAGATTTTCCCGTTCGCCGCGTGCTGCGGATTTCTTTTTTGCCGAGGTCTTACCTTTAGCACCGGACGCAGACTTCCTTTTGCCCTTTTTTGCTTTTTTACCTGAAGCCATTACAACAATTCCCCCTTTCATGTAATCTCACCTGCTAATGTGCAGGATCACTGCCATATGTATCGACCGGAGTCCATGCCTCCGGACTGTGCAAACCTTT
>CANRDH010000133.1 GCA_947629295.1 uncultured Clostridia bacterium | reverse complement strand
AGGAGAAAATACCATGACATATAATGAAGCGGTGGAAAAAATCAATTCCCTTCTTGTTTTCGGCAGTCAACCGGGACTTGAGCGTATAGGAGAATTTGTTGAGAGAATAGGTTCACCAGATAAAAGGCTTAAATTCGTCCATGTCGCGGGAACAAACGGTAAAGGAAGCACCTGCTCTTTTATTGCCTCTGCTTTGACGGGATCAGGATATAAAACAGGACTTTTCATTTCTCCCTTCGTATTGGATTTCCGTGAAAGGTTTATGATAGACGGAGAAATGATTCCCCCTGAGGTCCTTGCCGATATAGTTGGGGAGCTTTTCCCGCTTACGGAAAAAATGAAGGATGAGGGTAAAATCATTACGGAATTTGAATTTGTTCTTGCTGTGGCACTCGTATGGTATGCCCGTGAAAACTGTGATATTGTCGTACTTGAAACGGGACTCGGGGGACGGTTTGATGCAACAAATATTATAGATACTCCCCTTGCCTCCGTTATAACGTCCATTTCTCTCGACCACACAAAAATCCTCGGTGATACCTACGCAAAGATCGCATTTGAAAAATGCGGAATTATAAAACCGAACGGAATAACCGTTTCCTATTGTGAACAACATCCCGAAGCTATGGATGTTATATGTAAATCTGCCAAAAACAAAAATAATAAGCTTTTGATCGCAAATTATGAGCAATGTAAAATTATTTCCTCAAGTATTGAAGGAACGGTATTTGATTATAAGCTTAACAATCATATCATAAGGTTAAAAATTCACCTTATCGGAGAGCATCAGGTTAAAAATGCCGTTACTGCACTATGCACAATCGAACAGCTCAAAAAACAGGGCTATTGTATACCCGACTCCTCAATCATTGACAGCTTTGAGCGGGTACGCTTTCCCGCACGTATGGAGCTTCTCGGAAAATCACCTCTTGTTTTTCTTGACGGAGCACATAATCCCGGAGGGGCAATGGCACTTTCTGAAGCTGTTGACAAATATCTGAAAGACAAACGAAAAATCGGAATAGTCGGTATGCTTGCCGATAAGGATGTTGAAAGCTCATTAGCCTTTCTCATTCCGAAATTTGACGAGATTATAGCAGTTGCACCGAATAATCTGCGGAAAATGTCAACCGGGGAACTGGCAGAGATTGTTAAAAAATACTGCCCGCGTGTCACAGCTTCGGATGACCTGAAAGAAGCTTATATGTCCGCATTGTCCAAAGCGGGAAAAGATGATGCGGTTATTATATTCGGCTCACTTTATCTTGCGTCGGATATGAGAAAAATAATACTGTCTAAAATTATATGAAATGAATACAATTATTCGCTTATTTCTGCATTACTTATGTGATATATATTATTGTATAAGAATTTTTATCTGCAAGGAGGAAATTGATGACAATTACCACAACGAAATCATGGAAGAATTACATGACCTTATGCAGGACGCTTGAAAGAAACTATATTGAATACAAACGTGAGGACGAAAATCTTTGTGTCAGATGCAGTGTAGGCGGAAAGGACATTGAGCTCAGCTTCTGGTTTACCATAAACCCATCAAAAATGCTTATTACCCTATATTCTCCGTTGCCTATTGAGCTAAAAAGAGATAAGACCTCAGATATGGCTCTTGCAATATGTATGATAAACAGTACGCTGGAGGATGGCTCATTCTATATAGATTTTAAGGATGAGTTGATTTATTATAAAATGACATCAAGCTTTTACGAAACACAAATAAATGATACAATCTTTGAATATATGCTTTCCGCATCCGCTGATATTATTGACGAATATTATCCAAAGCTGAAAAAACTCGCAAAAATTGAGGAGTCATACGAAGAAAACTGAATATAATAATATTTTTAACGGGAGTTTTTCCACTGAGCTTCTATCAGTGCGAAAACTCCCCTCTTTTATACTTTCCAACCCATATTAAAAGATCATGCGGTTATATTATCGTGAGCTTGCGCATATAAATTATCAACTTAAAGGGCGGTGGTTTATTTGTATATAATTTTTGGCAAAAAGACTATTGCTGCTGTTTTATCGGCGGTCGTTCTGATGACGGCAATTATCATTTCAGGGAGCGGAATTTATCATAACGCATCCTATGAGGCGGCGGCAGACGCCAACTGGGGACTGAGCTTTCAGACAGAGGGTGCCGCTCCTATAGGAAACGCTTCAGCTTCCCAACTGAAAGCGTATAATGCATACTATGTGGGCGATACATCTAAAAAAAAGATTTATCTCACATTTGATGCAGGATATGAAAACGGATATACCGAGCATATTCTCGATGTATTGAAAAAACACCATGCGAAAGCGGTATTCTTCCTTGTAGGAAATTTTTTGGAAACCTCGCCCGAGCTTGTCAAACGTATGGTCAATGAAGGACATACCGTAGGTAATCATACCTACTCACACCCCGATATGTCTAAGATATCGGACAAGGAATCTTTTCAAAACGAATTAACAAAGCTTGAACAGCTCTATAAAGAAACAACCGGCTCGGAAATGAAAAAGCTGTATCGTCCACCACAGGGAAAATACAGCGAGAGTAATCTTAAAATGGCTCAGGAGTTCGGATATAAAACAATATTCTGGAGTCTTGCCTATGTAGATTGGTACAACGATAATCAACCTACCGAGGATGAGGCAATGGATAAGCTTATACCAAGAATACACAATGGAGCTATTGTACTTCTCCACAGTACATCCGAAACAAATTCCGAAATTCTGGATAAACTACTTTCAAAATGGGAGGATTTGGGATACAGCTTTGGAGATATATCCGAAATTATAGAATAATATATTAAAAACAACGCCAAATACGAGTTTTTTCATATAGGGTCTTGACTAATAAAAAGAATAATTTTATAATGGTATCAAGTGTAATAATGCACGAAACATATTGACTGGAGGATTTTCAATGATCAGATGTAAAAAATGCGCTACATTACTCAAAGATGATGCGAAATTTTGTCCTTCCTGCGGCACTAAAGTTGAGCCTGCCGATATTTTGGCTAACCCGGCTGCGGATGACACTGCCTTAAAGTGTCCAACTTGCGGGAATGAGATCAAACCGGGCATTAAGTTTTGTCCCAACTGTGGAACAAGTACCGAAAAACCTAAGGAAATACCTGTGCCCGCACCGATACCGGAAAACACAGGTGATGCAGCCTATAATACCCCGCCGGTCAGTCAGCCCGATGTGAAGGCTGACATGGGTACTGAAAATCAGAATAAATGTCCTGACTGCGGAACCAATCTTAAGCCGGGAGCAAAATTCTGTCCCGTTTGCGGAAAAAATCTTTCCGCGGAGGTATCCGGAGCTGCACCCATTCCTAATGATTTGAAACCTGATACAGCTTCCACAGCTACCGTTCAAAGCGCACAGGATAAAAGCTCCTCCGCCGGTACGGAAAATAAGTGTCCCGACTGTGGAGCAACACTTAAACCGGGAGCAAAATTCTGTCCTGTTTGCGGGAAAAATATTTCAGGCGATATGCCTGTAACCCCGGCAGCTGCGTCTGCTGCAAGTTTCAACAGTAATGCTCCCACATCGACCATACCCAATATTCCGATGAATCAAAATGGTATGAATACACCCTCTGCACCCATTCCACCTGTTCCGCCGGCTCCATCTGCTTCCCCATACAATTTCGGTGCCGCAGGAGGAACTGCTGCGGCAACTCAGACTAAGAAGCCGTTCAACTTCAAACCGTTAATAATTATCGGTGCAGCAGTTGTGGTTGTGGTCGTTGCTGTGATTGTTATTCTTAATATAGTAAACCGTCCTCCGACAATAAATCTTGATGACTACCTTTCTGTAGAATTTGAGGGATATAACGGATATGGAAGTGTATCTGTAGTTTTTGATGATGACAAATTTGAAGGGGATTGGAAAGATAAGCTTCAGTATAACGGAAATCAGTCTTCGACTACTCTTTTCGGATACAGCATAAGCGATTATTACAGTGCGGCGGAGTCTCTTGCCGACGCACTTAAAGGTTCCTATAGCGTCAATAAATCCTCTAACCTGTCCAACGGTGACAAAATCAAGGTAAAATGGAGTATCAGCGATTCCCAAAAGGAGAAAATCTATCAGACTTACAAATGTGAATTGCAGTTTTCTGAAAAAGAATTTACTGTCGAAAACCTCTCCGAAATGGAAACGGTTGATATATTTGACGGTATTGAGTTAAAGTATTCAGGTCAGTCCCCCAACGGTACAGCCGATATATACTCGTATGGTGACTATAATCTCAATTATTCGATTGATAAGGATAGTGGTCTTTCAAACGGTGATAAGATCAAGGTAACGGCCACTTCATCGTATGGCGATGTTAATGATTATCTTTCTGAATACTATAAAGTCAAAACAAAATCCACAGAGAAGGAATTTACAGTAAGCGGTCTGCCTGAGTCTGTTGTTACAGTCGCAAAAATTCCTTCCGATGCTCTTGAAAAACTCAAGAGTGAAACCGAAGATTATATTAAATCCGATATAGCAGATGATGACATTACGTTCAAGAATTGCGAATACGTTGGTACAATCTTGCTGAACCCCAAGGATACCGACAGCTGGTCTTACGAAAACAGAGAAACCTATATTATATATAAAGTTAACGTAACCGTGGATGTTACAAAGAATAACAAGACTCAGAAGAAAGATCTCACCTATTATACTTACGGAAAATTTGGAGAAATATCAATTGTTGACGGTACTTCGTCATATGATTCTAACGGTGATTATTGTTACAACAGCTTCAATTATGAGGATACATGGACGTATATAAACGGATATGAGGAATATTCCGACTTGTT
>CANRDH010000132.1 GCA_947629295.1 uncultured Clostridia bacterium | reverse complement strand
GCTAACAGTTCCTACTGCCAAGTCTGTAGTGGACTTTCACCACCAAGTAATAATGCGTGCCGAGCACACAATCAAAAAGGGAATATCGCATTAAGTTTAATAAATAAACTTATGCGATATCCCTTTTTTTATAGGTCGGAAACATATTGCGGAGCGGCTCCGGAGAGCCGCTGCCGATACTTTCTACACCATACCGTCAGGAAAATTTATGCCGCGTGTACGCACTTGCTGCCCGTTTTCAGAACAAACGCAGTGAGTAAAAATGCGACTTGACAGCGGCGGCGTGCCGCCGCTATAGATTAGTATATCCCATAAGACTTTCGTCTACTTCCTTTGCGGCATCTCTGCCTTCTCTTATAGCTCTTACTACAAGCGACTGTCCGAGGTGCATATCACCACATACAAATACCTTTTCTGCATTAGTCTTATGGCTTCCCTCGCGTGCGGAAACATTTCCACGGGCATTTTTGTCAACACCGAAAGCCGCCGTTACATAATTCTGTGCCCCTACAAAGCCTGCGGCGATAAGCACAAGATCAGCTTTAACCGTGTATTCCGTTCCCTCGATTTCTTTCATCACGGTTCTTCCGCTTGCGGGATCCTTTTTCGGATTAAGCTTTACAAGCACTGCGCCTGTAAGCTTTCCGTCCTTATCAGATAAAAATTCCTTGACAGTTGTCTGATAAACCCTCGGATCCTTTCCAAATACACCGATAGCTTCCTCCTGTCCGTAATCCGTTTTACATACTCTCGGATATTCAGGCCAGGGGTTATTTTCCATCCTTTCGTCAGGCAGTTTCGGCATCATCTCAAGCTGAAGTATGCTGCTTGCCCCATGACGTACACAGGTACCCACACAGTCATTTCCGGTATCACCGCCGCCTATAACAATTACATTCTTTCCCTTTGCGGAAATATATGTTCCGTCTGCAAGATCACTGTCAAGAAGTGCTTTTGTCGTAGAAGTAAGGAAATCAACTGCAAAATATATTCCCTTGGCTTCACGTCCCTTTGCCTTGATATCCCTCGGCTCGGATGCACCGCAGGCAAGTATTATCCTGTCAAATTCTTCAAGAAGTTCCTTTGCCTTGACATCCTTTCCAATATCGGAATTTGTGTTGAATACAATTCCCTCAGCTTTCATAATATCTATACGTCTGTCTATGATATGCTTTTCAAGCTTCATATTAGGAATACCGTACATCAAAAGACCGCCTGCTCTGTCCGAGCGTTCAAATACCGTTACGCTGTGACCTCTTTTGTTAAGCTGATCGGCAGCCGCAAGGCCTGACGGACCGGAGCCTATAACGGCAATCTTTTTGCCTGTTCTGACCTTGGGCGGATTCGGAGCCGCATATCCCTCGGCATAGGCTCTTTCGGATATACTGTATTCGTTTGATTTTACGGTAACGGCATCTCCGTTAGCACCGCAGGTACAAGCCTTCTCACACAGTGCGGGACAAACTCTTGAAGTAAATTCAGGAAAATTATTTGTTTTTTTGAGTCTTTGATATGCCTGTTCCCAACATCCCTTATACACAAGGTCATTCCATTCCGGTATAAGATTATTGAGCGGACATCCTGTCATCATACCGCAAAGCATCATGCCCGACTGACAAAAAGGAACACCGCACTCCATACATCTTGCAGCCTGTTGCTGCTGCTGTTCGGGACTAAGGGGAGTGTGAAATTCGTTGTAATTCTTGATACGCTCTTTTACGGAATCCGCCTCGAAATCCGTTCTTTCATATTCCATAAATCCTGTTGGTTTTCCCATTCTGATCCCCTCCTTATTTATGCTTTACAATTTTATAGAAAGCTTCAATCTGTGCCTGTTCGGGAGAAAGTCCCTTTTCCTCGAATGAAGCTATGGCAGACATCATTTTCTTATAGTCATGCGGAATGATTTTCTTGAATTTAGGAATATAATCCTCAAACTTATCAAGAACCTGCTTACCCTTCTTTGAACCCGTTGCTGCAACGTGTTCCTCAATAGCTGCCTTAAGTTCGATTATATCGTACTTTTCGCTAAGCTCAGTAAATTCAACCATTTCCTTATTGAGTCTTGTATAAAGATCTCTGTCCTCGTCAAGAACAAAGGCAACACCGCCGGACATACCTGCCGCAAAGTTTTTGCCTGTCTTACCGAGAACGACAACCTTACCGCCTGTCATATATTCACAGCCATGGTCGCCGACACCCTCAACAACAGCAAGTGCGCCCGAATTTCTTACACAGAAACGCTCGCCTGCAACACCGTTTATAAATGCCTTACCGCTTGTTGCGCCGTAAAGAGCGACATTACCGATTATGATATTCTCGCTTGCATCAAATTTACTCTCCTTCGGCGGATATACGATAAGCTTTCCTCCTGAAAGTCCCTTTCCGAAATAATCGTTGGAATCACCTACAAGCTCAAGTCTTAATCCCTTCGGTATGAATGCACCGAAGCTCTGACCGCCCGAACCGCTGCATTTAACAGTATAAGTATCTTCCTCAAGCTCAGCACCGTAAAGCTTTGTTATCTCCGAACCGAACATCGTACCGAAGGAACGGTCAGTATTCTTAACATCAACGCTTACTGTTTTCTTCTGTTTTTTCTTAAGAGAGGGGAAAAGCTGCTTCATAAGTACCTTTTCATCAAGAGTTTGTTGAAGCTCAAAGTTATAAGGTTTCTTATTGTTATAATCAATCTTTTCATCTGCAAAATCAGAATTAAGGATATTATCAAGAGCCACATATGCTGCGCGACCCTTTATATTGTCCTTTCTCTTAAGCAAATCAACTCTGCCGACAAGCTCATCAAGAGTTCTTACACCGAGCTTTGACATATATTCCCTGAGTTCCTGAGCGATAAACATCATAAAATTTATTACATATTCTGGCTTACCGGGGAATTTCGCTCTTAACTCCGGATTTTGTGTAGCAACTCCGAAAGGACAGGTGTCAAGGTTACATACTCTCATCATTGCACAGCCGAGAGAAATAAGCGGAGCAGTGGCAAAGCCAAATTCCTCAGCACCGAGTATTGCAGCAATAGCTACATCACGGCCTGTCATAAGCTTACCGTCTGTTTCAATTACAACCTTATTTCTCAGTCCGTTCTGAATAAGTGTCTGATGTGCCTCGGCAACACCGAGCTCCCAAGGAAGACCTGCATTATATATTGAATTTCTCGGAGCAGCACCTGTACCGCCATCTGCACCTGAAATAAGAATACATTCTGCCCCTGCTTTTGCAACACCGGCTGCGACCGTACCTACACCGCATTCTGAAACAAGCTTAACAGATATTCTTGCGGATTTATTTGCATTTTTAAGGTCATAGATAAGCTGTGCAAGATCCTCGATTGAATATATATCATGGTGCGGCGGGGGAGATATGAGCGATACACCTGGGGTTGAATGTCTTGTTTTTGCAATCCACGGATATACCTTTGCTCCCGGAAGATGTCCGCCTTCACCGGGCTTTGCACCCTGAGCCATTTTTATCTGAATTTCTCTTGCCGAATTAAGGTACATTGAGGTTACGCCGAAACGTCCCGATGCAACCTGTTTGATTGCCGAGCATCGATCCTCATTTGTTCCCTTTGTAGCTATTCTTTCAGGACTTTCTCCGCCTTCACCGGAGTTTGATTTTCCGTGCAGCTTGTTCATTGCTATTGCAAGAGCCTCATGCGCTTCCTGTGAAATGGAGCCGTACGACATTGCGCCGGTTTTGAAACGCTTTACTATGCTTTCAGCACTTTCTACCTCATCAATCGGTATAGGCTTTTCAGCATAATTGAAGTCCATAAGACCTCTTATATTTACCGGATCAAGCTGTTCGGAAATCAGTTTCGTATATTCTTTAAAGGCAGCATAATCCCCCGTGCGTGTAGCCTTTTGGAGTAGATAAATTGACATGGGGTTGTACAGATGTTCTTCCTTGCCGCTTCTGAACTTATGACTTCCTCTTGCTTCAAGCTGGTTATCCGTACCGAGACCAAGAGGGTCAAAAGCCGCTGTATGGAGCTTATCAACATAGTTCTCTATATCCTTTATGGTGATACCGCCGATTCTGCTGACTGTTCCCGTAAAGTATTTGTCAATAACATCCGCACCGAGACCGATTGCCTCAAATATCTGTGAGCCCTGATATGATCTTATTGTGGATATACCCATTTTTGAAGCTATTTTTATGATACCGTGAAGTACAGCGCTGTTATAATCATTAACAGCAGCATAATAGTCCTTATCAAGAAGATCATCATTTATAAGCTCATGTATAGTTTCCTGTGCAAGATACGGATTGATTGCCGATGCACCGTAACCTAGAAGTGTTGCAAAATGATGTACCTCTCTGGGTTCACCGCTTTCAAGAACAATGGCAAGGGATGTTCTTCTCTTTGTAACGACAAGGTGCTGGTGCAAAGCGGATACCGCAAGCAGAGAGGGGATAGCAAGGTGGTTTTCATCTACACCCTTATCAGATAGGATAAGTATATTAGCTCCCTCATTGTAAGCTTTATCAGCTTCAATGAACAATCTGTTTATTGCCTTTGAAAGTCTTGTATTCTTGTAATAAAGTATCGGAATAACAGCTGATTTAAAGCCCGGCTTTTGCAGACTTTTTATTTTAAGTATATCTGTCGATGTTAGAATAGGATTATGAATTTTCATAACACGGCAGTTATCCGGTTTTTCTTCGAGTATATCTCCCGATCTGCCTATAAATACATTACTTGCTGTAACTATTTCTTCACGTATAGCGTCAATCGGAGGATTTGTTACCTGTGCAAAAAGCTGTTTGAAATAATTGAACAGTGGCTGAGGCTGATTTGAAAGAACTGCAAGAGGACTGTCCGTACCCATTGCACAGATTGCCTCGGACGCATTTCTTGCCATTGGAAGTATGGTAGTCATAACCTCCTCATAGGTATAACCGAATGCCTTTTGAAGACGTTTTCTGTCCTCGCTGTTATGCTCTTCAACTTTTACGTTAGGTATTTTAAGGTCCTTAAGACGGACAAGATT
>CANRDH010000131.1 GCA_947629295.1 uncultured Clostridia bacterium | reverse complement strand
CTTACGGTTGCTGTTATAGTGGTTGTTTTACCCTTTGTAAGATTTACGCTTGTTTTGCTCAGCTTAATGCCGGTCGGATTCACAGTAGTCGGATTCTTTACGGTTACTTTGCAAGTTGCTTTTTTGCCGTTTGATGTCTTAGCGGTTATTGTAGCTGTTCCGACGCCTTTTGCGGTTATCTTACCGCCCGAAACGGTTGCTACCTTACCGTTGGAGGTAGTCCAGGTAACATTTTTGTTTGTAGCATTGCTCGGGCTTACGGTTGCTGTTATAGTGGTTGTTTTACCCTTTGTAAGATTTACGCTTGTTTTGCTCAGCTTAATGCCGGTCGGGCTTATTGTCACGGTTACCTTGCAGGAAGCTGTTATGTTGTTGCTTGTCTTTGCGGTTATTGTAGCTGTTCCGACGCCTTTTGCGGTTATCTTACCGCCCGAAACGGTTGCAACCTTGCTGTTGGAGGTGGTCCAGGTAACATTTTTGTTTGTAGCATTGCTCGGGCTTACGGTTGCCGTTATGGTGGTTGTTTTGCCCTTTTCAAGATTTACGCTTGTCTTGCTGAGCTTGATGCCTGTTACAGGAATTGACTTTACGGTTACGGTGCAGACAGAGTATGTGCCATTGGTTAATTTAGCCTTTATATTTGCCGTGCCCAAACCTACTGCTGTTATTTTACCGTCTGAAACAGTTGCTACCTTAACATCGGAGCTTTCCCATGTCACGGCTTTATTTGTTGCATTGGACGGGGTTACTGTTGCAGTCAGACTCTCGCTCTGTCCTATATTGAGTGTTACAGTCGTTTTGTTCAGCTTTATTCCGGTAGCGCATATACCGTTAGATACGAATTTTATATCGTATTCTTTTGCATATTTCTCGGCTTCGGAGCCGGTGGATGCATGGATAGTTACAGGATAAGTATCATAGTCATCGTACCATTCATCATAATCCTGTGTATCGGCTAATCCGATTGCATAACTGTCTATATTATTGACGCTGTCCGGTATTGTTATATTTGCAAGTTTTCTACAGTTATGAAATGCCTTATAACCTATGGAGGTTACACCGTCGGGTATTACGATTTCTGTAAGCTTATCGCAATCCATGAATGCACATCCTGAAATACTCGAAATATTTTTATTAAGTGTAATGCTCATTTCCTTCTGCATTACGCCCTTGTATTTATACACAGCCTTTCCGACATAAACCACCATTCCGTCAGGCTGCGTATTGTACCACTCTGTATCGCTAAGTGCATAAGAACCTACATATTCAATACTGTCCGGAATAGTTATTGTCTTTAGGCTGCAGCACTCAGCAAATGCACCGTCGCCTATTTCCTTGACGCCGTTTTTTAGAGTTACGCTTGTCAGTTCATCGCAGCCCTCAAAGGTGTATGGCTCTATTTTTGTAACGGAACCGGGGATAGTTACGCTTTTAAGATTGGAATTAAAGTCGAATCCTGAATTTGAAACAGCCAGTGTGCCTTCCTTAAATACAATGCTTGTATTATTCGGCATTTCTCCCTTATAATCATATGCAACCTTTCCGGCATAGACCACGCCGTCAGGCATAGAGTTATACCATGCCGTATTGTAAAAAGCGTTATAACCTACATATGTGACGCTGTCGGGTATTGTTATATTTTTGAGATTTGTACAATGTTGAAATGTATAGTTTCCGATTTCCTTAAAGCCGGAAGGGATGGTTATGCTTGTAAGGTTAATACAGCCGTTAAATGCCTCACTGTATATGTCTGTAACGCCCGACGGGATTGAATATGCTCCGGTTTTGCCCTCGGGGAATCTTAACAGAGTGTACTTATTCTTATCAAATAATACTCCGTCCTGCGTTGAATATTCCCCGTTGTTGCTGCTGACATCAATTTTTGTCAGCTTAGTACAGCCGTTAAATGTTTCGGTGTCTAAGTATGTTACACTGTCGGGAACACTGACGCTTGTAAGAGACTTGCAGTTTTTGAAAGAATTATAGTATACATCTGTAACGCCGGACGGGATTGAATATGCTCCGGTCTTACCCTCGGGGAATCTTAACAGAGTGTACTTATTCTTATCAAATAATACTCCGTCCTGCGTTGAATATTCCTCGTTGTTGCTGCTGACATCAATTTTTGTCAGCTTGGTACAGCCGTCAAATGAAGTACTGTCTATGAATGTGACGCTTGCAGGGATTGTTATTTCAGTAAGACCGGTGCAGCCTTCAAATGCACAATCATATATATCCGTAACGCTGTCAGGAATAGTTATATTTTTGAGTTTCGTGCAATATTCAAATGCTGAGTCTGATATACGTTTAACACCGGTGGGTATAGTAACCCCGGTGATATTTGAGCAATAGCTGAACGCACCGCTGCCGATTATTGTAACAGGGCTTCCGTCAATTTCGGACGGAATGTTCACATTTCCGCCTTTGCCGTCATAACCGGTTATTTGAATTTCATCACAATAATATTCTCTATCATAATCGTAATATCTTTCCCATTCAATTCCTTCCTCAGTTACACCGAAGTAATTATCATAGGATACATCCGATGACGGTTCGGGTTCATACCACGGATCATCGTATTCCGGCCCGTCTTCTTTTCCTGTGTCATAATATGTAAAATAGCCTTCGGAGGATGTGTAGAGGTAGGATACATTCCAAAGATTATAATCGTCCCCATTTGTATTGAGGAAAACTGTAAGGTTTTTTGCATCATCTAAAATCTCGCAATTTATGTTGCTGTTTTCTGTGCGGTCATAATCTGATTCATACGAACTCCAGCTGTAATCCCATGATTTGTCGGCACGGATTCTAAATTCCGTACCTGCCCCCACATCGCCAATATTGGCATAATATATTCCGTCGGTAAGCTCGGTCATGGAAACATCGTCGTTCCAATCGTTAAAACCTCCGATAACACCGAAAGTATGCTTAGACGGATCAAAGTGTTCGGCATCTCCGCCTTTATTATACAGTGCAAAACCATTAATAAGCCAATAAGAATAGTCTTCTCCGTTTGTATCAAATGCAACGATAACATCAGCTTTTTCTGATACGTCGATTCCGCAGTTTACCTGACTGTTGTAGGTAGCGCCAAGATTTGAATCATAAGTACCCCAACTGTATAGCCAGCTATCGTCAAGACGCACCTTGTACTCATAATAATCAGGCTCTACATCCTTGACCACACCCAAATAAACACCGTCGCCGTCAGCGTCGGTCATCTGAGCCGTATCCTCGATCCACGTACCGAATGTACCGCAAATACCGACTGTGTGACCTGACAGATCGAAATCCATATCCGAATAATCGTAAGCGGACACCGTTGCTGCCGAAACTGCTGAGACTGACCCCAGCAGGGCGGCAGTCAAAGCAAGACTCAAGGCTCTTTTTGTACATAGTTTAATTCTGCTCATAACCATCCTCCATTCATAAAAATAAGCAAAAATGTATAATATTCCTTTTGTCGGAAGTATTTACATTTTTGGCTTTCAATAAAAATATTATAACATAACCGTTAACTGTGTTCAATAAGTTTTTATTAAAATAATGAAATAATAATGAAATAATTTCGGAGAGATATACCTTTGAATAAAACATGGCATATCTCTCCGACAGTTGATCACGGTTTTAGTTTTACTTTATTGTTATATACGAATTTGTAGGTTTATTCAAGCAGTCCGTGCTTCTCATACTGCGCTATGCGGACAGGACGGTTATTATCATCAACAAATACAACCTTCGGGGAATGCTTTTCAAGCTCCTCCGGAGTCATATCGGCATATGCCATTATTATTACACGGTCGCCCTTCTGACCCGAACGTGCGGCGGCACCGTTGAGGCATATAATACCGCTTCCGGCTTCACCCTCGATAACATAGGTTTCGATTCTGCTCCCGCTGTTTATATTCACAATATGGACGTGTTCATATTCATAAAGCCCGGCGGCTTTCATAAGGTCAGCGTCAATTGTCACACTTCCGACATAGTTAAGCTCCGCCTGTGTGACAACAGCACGGTGGAGCTTACTTTTTAATACAGAAATTGTCATATCACACCACCATTCCGTATATCCTCAGTAAAAAAGTTATCAATAAGTCTTGTTTTTCCTATATATACCGCCATGGCACAAAGTGCAGGACGGTCAAGCACCGATATCTGCTGCATTGTTGCGGCATCAACTATCTTGACATAATCGATCCTTGCAAGAGGTTCGGTCAGAATTTTTTCTTTCATGGTATTAAGTATAACTGTGCAGTCGGTTTCACCGCTTTGTACGAGACTGATCCCAAGTGCGACAGACTGAGAAAGTATCAGTGCGGCCTTGCGCTCATCCGTGCTGAGATATGTATTTCTCGAGCTTTTTGCAAGACCGTCAGCCTCACGCACGATAGGACAGCCGATTATTTCTATATCCATATTAAGGTCGTCAACCATATGTCTTATAACCGCAAGCTGCTGAGCATCTTTTTTGCCGAAATATGCACGGTCGGGTTGTACAATATTGAAAAGCTTTGTTACGACAGTACATACACCACGGAAATGAACGGGACGGCTGAGACCGCATAATTCCTCCGTGAGTACCGTCATATCAACGAATGAGGAAAAGTTATCATGATACATTTCTCCGGGTTCGGGATTGAAGATAAGGTCTGCACCGTGTTCTTCGGCGATTTTTGCATCATGACTGAGGTCACGGGGATAGCTTTCAAGGTCCTCCGTCGGGCCGAACTGCATAGGGTTTACAAAAACTGAAACGACTGTGCGTTCATTATCTTTTTTTGACGCGTCCATAAGGCTTGCATGACCCTCGTGGAGATATCCCATTGTAGGAACCAATCCTACGCTAAGACCTTCGCTGCGCCATTTTTTTACCTGCTCTCTTACCTCTGCAACAGTTTTTACTATATTCATTCTTTTTTCCCTCTTTCCTCTTTTATACGCTCTATAATATCATTATCAATGGAATATGTGTGTTCATCTGCCGGGAAGCTTCCCGATTTTGTTTCCTGTATATAGGCACTGAAACCCTCACG
>CANRDH010000130.1 GCA_947629295.1 uncultured Clostridia bacterium | reverse complement strand
GCAACAAATGTACACTATAAACCTTTGCCAATGCATACTGCATATAAAAAACTCGGTTTTGATATTAAGGATTTTCCGAATGCCTATAATATGTATAAAAATGAAATAACTCTTCCGCTTTATTCAAAGCTTACGGATGAAGAGGTATTTTATATAACGGATTGCCTTAAAAAGGCACTGAAAAGCTGAGGTGGATTTATATGACAAGAAAAGGAGCAATTACGATCCTTGGACGCTTTAGCAAGAATAAACCCCCGGCTCAGCCGGGGGTAGATAAAATGAGTCAATAGGTCGAAATAATAACCTCCTTATGATATACTGGTAAAGGTTTGGACACCGCATTACCAAAAACATGAGGAGGTTATTGCCTTGAAAAATGAAATTAAACATCTCTCACATTCAACATACAGATGCCAATACCATATTGTATTTGTACCAAAATATAGGAGAAAGGAGATATATGGAAAACTCAGAAAAGACGTAGGAGAAATACTTAGAAAATTATGCGAAGAAAAGAAAGTCGAAATAATCGAGGCAGAGGCTTGCCCTGCTCATATTCATATGCTTGTGAGTATCCCTCCGTATCTCAGTATAGCACAGTTTGTGGGATTTCTCAAGGGAAAAAGTTCGCTAATGATATTTGACAGACACGCAAATTTGAAATACAAATATGGAAATCGACATTTCTGGTGTAGAGGATGCTATGTAGACAAGGTTGGAAAAAATGAAAAAGTAATATCTGAATACATTAGGAATCAACTTCAAGAAGATTATATGAATGATCAGCTAACACTTAAAGAGTATATTGACCCGTTTACGGGTAAAAAGAATTAATAGGCAAAAAATGACAGCCGCTTGAGCGGCTGCCCGTGATAGTAATGCGGTGACATACTTTCAATACCCCTTTAGGGGTTGAGCAAACCACCCGCTAGGCGGGTGGTTTTGATTGTTGTTATTCACGGTAATGCAGTTAGTACTTCTTCTATACTCTCATAAGTATATTAAGCATATCCTTCAGCTCTTTAAGAACATCAACTGTATTCGGACTGTTATATCCGTCTTTAGCCAATACATTGATCTGCTCTTTTAAGGTTTGTACCATTTCACTGCGTGGGTCATTCTGCTGTACATATGTTGTTGGCAAAACTATTTCAGGTGTATTTTCCGAATTGAAACTATTAAGCAGGAACAACAAGCTGTTCATCTGTACTTCGGTCATCTGTTCAATAGCTGCAAGCAGTGCCTCTTTCGTATCCATGTTTTTTCCTCCTATTGTATTGACGGACGGAGGATTTCCGATCATTTGAATGGTATACTCATCCACGGAAACCGCCCGACCTTTTTTCAGAAGTCCCCTTGCCCGTTTTGGGTAGGTAGTACCGACATAGTTTCCGTTAATATCTTTGACAATAATGTTTTTTGCTATGGGTGTCATCCCCTTTGTCATTGATCATGCAATAGCAGTACTGCATGATTGAATTGTAACATACTTTATTCTATATGTCAATTATTTCGTTAAAAATTTGTATTACAATGTGTCAGTATTAGTAGTACCGAATACTTATTGTAATTGATTGCCATTTGAAAATTAAATATGAGATTTTATAAGCTTTTCCTTACCACGGATGCACCGAAAGGCATAAGTGAAAGCTTTGCAATCTTGAAGCACTGCATACCGAACGGAATGCCAATAATAGTTATACAGTATATAAGACCGGCTAACATTGATTCAATACATAGAAAAAGTCCGCCGAAAATTATCCATAAAATATTCAATATAACAGAGGTTGTCTTTGAACTGTATACGACATTCTTTTTGAAGGGAAAAAATGCAAGACCGGCAAACTTGAAGCACTGTATACCTATTGGTATACCGACTATGGTGATACACCAGACGAGTCCGATAAAAAACCAGCTAATACCAAGACCAAGACCCGCAAAGATAAACCAGAAAAAATTTCCTATTTTACGCATTTTTGAAACTCCTTTATTTTATTATAGATGTAAATGTCGATTCATGACAACGAAATTTACAGGTTCGTTGATATTGTATCGTTTTTTTGATTATTTGTCAACGTGAATTAAATTATATCTATACAATAAATCGTCGTTTAAAATCGGTTCTGCCGCACGGACGTTCGTGCGGCAGTAGTTTTTATTCTTTGTTTTTGCTTATAAACTTCTCTGTTTCAACCACAAGCAGAGGTACGAGAGACAGTCCTGCTACAATAAGCCATCCGGTGACGTTCAGGGGAACGGTTTTGAAGATTGTTGACAGGAATGGCACGGAAATAACGGATATCTGCATAATTGCTCCGATAACAAATGCTCCTATAAGCTTTGGATTGCCGAGAAATCCGGTTTTAAAGAGGGATTTCTCACTGCGGAGATTAAACGAATGAACAAGCTGACACAGGCTGAGCACGGCAAATGTCATGGTTCTGCCTGTGATGGGGTCTCCGCCGCCGTCGAAAAATACTCTGCCTATAGTATATGCTAAAAATGCAAGCGCACCAATAAAGCAGCCCTCAATTATTATTGAACATACAGAGCTTTTTGTGAAAACACCCCTTGACGAATTTTCGGGAGATTTTTCCATAAGATCCTTTTTTGCCGGTTCCGCTCCGAGTGCCAGTGCAGGAAGTGAGTCCGTTACAAGATTTACCCACAAGAGCTGAATTGCCAGAAGCGGGGAAGGAAGCCGCATAAGAAAGGCACAGAGTACGGTCAGTATTTCACCAATATTGCTTGAAAGAAGAAAATGAATGGTTTTCCTGATATTATCGAATATTCCGCGTCCCTGTTCAACAGCATCAACAATAGTCGCAAAATTATCGTCCGTCAGAATCATATCAGCCGCACTTTTTGCAACGTCAGTACCACTCAGTCCCATTGCACAGCCTATATCCGCACATTTCAGAGCGGGAGCGTCGTTCACTCCGTCACCCGTCATAGCTACTATTGCACCCGAGCTTTGGAATGCTTTTACAATTCGCACCTTATGTTCAGGAGAAACACGAGCGAATACCGAATACTGAAAGATATTTTTTTCGAGTTCACTTTGAGGTATTGCGTCAAGCTCCGCACCCGTTGCTGTTTTATCCCCATTCTTAAATATGCCTAATTTTTCTGCAATAGCCTTAGCCGTAGTGATATGGTCACCTGTTATCATTACCGTTTTAATTCCTGCTTTATGACACTGTGCGACCGCACCGTATGCCTGCGGTCGCGGAGGGTCGGTCATTCCGATAAAGCCGCAGAATATAAGACCTTTTTCAAGCTCATTTTCGTTGGGCTCGTTTGGCGTGTCCTTATATGCGGCGGCTATGACGCGCATAGCCTGAGCTGCGAGTTTGTTATTTTCCGCAAGAAGACGTGCTTTCTTACCCTGCGTCATGCCTGTATCGTTTCCCGAACGGTAAACAGCCGAGCAAAGACCTATAAGAATATCGGGCGCACCCTTGATTATTGTTCTGTAACCGCCTGTGGGGAGCTTGTGGACTGTTACCATTCTTTTTTTCTTTGAGTCAAAAGGCAGTTCCTTTATTCTTATATATTTTTTGTCGAGGTCGTCCTTAATGATTCCCGCATTTGCGGCGGCAGTTACAAGCGCCGCCTCGGTGGGGTCTCCGTTTGCTTTATATACTCCTGCCGTTTTTTTGAGTGTGCTGTTATTGCAAAGTGAAGCAAGTGTAAGAAGTAATGTTCCGTCTGTGCTGTGAGTGTTTATTGTTCCGTCTATTCCTGACAATACTTCTACTGTCATTTTATTTTGTGTAAGCGTACCGGTTTTATCGGAGCATATTACATTTGCACTTCCGAGAGTTTCTACAGCAGGAAGCTTTCTTACTATAGCCCTGTGGCTTGCAAGCTTTCGTACTCCGAGTGCAAGGACGATAGTAACTATTGCCGGAAGTCCCTCGGGAATTGCGGCAACGGCAAGACTTATTGATATCATAAACATATCAAGAGGAGGAATTTTTTGAAAAAGTCCCAGAACAAAAATAAATGCACATATGATTATTGCACATATTCCGAGCATTTTGCCTGTTTTTGCAAGGCTTTTCTGAATGGGCGTATCGGGACTTTCTCCGTCGTCGAGCATTGCGGCAATTTTTCCGACCTGCGTATTCATGCCTGTTTGCGTCACGATTGCTTTGCCGTGACCCGAGGTTATATAGGTTGAGGAAAAGAGCATATTTACTCTGTCCGCCGGGGGAGTTTTTTCCGAAAGGACTATATCCGCCTGCTTGTCCGAAGGAACAGATTCACCCGTAAGTGAGGATTCCTCAGCCTTGACGGCGACTGCTTCAAGTATGCGTGCATCGGCACAGACGAAATCTCCGGCTTCAAAAAGCATGATATCTCCGACAGTCACTTCCTCGGAGGGAATTGAAGCGGTTTTTCCGTCACGAATTACGTTAGCATGGGGTGCGGAAAGCTTTTTCAGTGCTTCGATAGCTTTTTCAGCGCGGCACTCCTGCACTGTACCTATGACGGCATTTAGTATCACTATTATAAGTATCATTATCGGGTCTATGAAATCTCCGTCATCACTAAAAATAGCAACGCCGAAAGATATACCTGCAGCGACCAAAAGTATAAGAACCATATAATCTGAAAATTGTAAGAGAAATTTAACAAATACACTTTGTTTTTTACTGCCTGACAAAGCATTTTTTCCGTATTTTTCAAGACGTGCTTTAGCCTGTGTTTTAGATAAGCCGTTTTTTATATCCGATTTCAGCTTATCGACTGCTGTTTTGCAGTCAAGGCTGTGCCATTCCATAGCTTCACTCTCCCTTATACATCGTAAAATTAAAAGCATTATTACAATATATATCGGATAGTTCTGAAATATGCGTTTCTGTAAATCGGCATTTACCTGTTGCAATTTACGGAAAAACGTGTTAATATAATACTGTCACACAAACTTAATAATTTTTGCTCTACAGGGTAGTGTTTTTTACATTCGGTAAAAATGCTGTCTCTATTTATACATTCCTTAGAGCAAGTATAAAGTTTGTGTGACAACA
>CANRDH010000129.1 GCA_947629295.1 uncultured Clostridia bacterium | reverse complement strand
TTTTTTATACATACCCCATATATTGAGTTATCTGCCGTTATCACGGCATTTTCACAAACAACGGCTGTCGAACAGGCGGTGTAGCTTTGTTTGGTATGAATGATTTTTATATTTTTTTCCGTACAAAAATCTAATATTTTTCTCTCGGTTTTTTCTTTATTACATATCACCTTATCCTTTAGAAAACACACATTAAGTTTTGGATTTTTTGCATTTATATCACAGCACAATGAAACTTCTGCACCAAGAGAAACAAATCCTTTTATAAAATCCTTATTATTTTCATCAATAATAAATTTATTTCCGCCAAGATGACATACCAACATATCGGCATGATATCTTTCCGCACCGTTTATATTTTCAAGCGGACAGGGCGACAATATATTTATATGATAATTATTCATCAGTTCAAATATAAATTCCGGTTTTTCACACGACATTATTACCTCTGTCACGGTTGATTGAGGTAGACCGGGAAAACTTATATATTTTTCCATATCGCCGCCCCTTTATTTTAATAATACCTCAATGCTTCAACAGGTTTAAGTCTTGCGGCTTTAAGAGCAGGGTATATTCCGAATACCGCACCTATAGCCGCAGAAAATATGAGCATTACGAAAATTATATCAAACTGTGGTAGTATTGTCAATCCGAATAATGCTCCCCCTATATACATTACAGCATTTCCAAGTATTATTCCGAGAAGTCCTCCGCATAAACTTATTATTGCTGATTCTGCAAGAAATTCTGCCGCTATCATGCTGTTTTTTGCACCTATCGCCTTTTTTATACCTATTTCCCTTGTACGCTCCTTTACGGATACCAGCATGACATTCATTATATTCATTCCCGCAACTATCAGTGAAACTGCGCCTATTGCGGACAGAACGATCGAAAAGATATTTATTATTCCTTCCAGACTATCCTTTTGCTTAGCAAGATTATTTACGGTATATGCATTTTCATAATTGCTGTTTTTTCCGATTTTCTGCACAACCTCCTCACTGAGTGCCTCGTAGCTGTCATTATCGTCTGTTTTTATGACAATTTGCGTAAAATTATTGCTTGACATATTTTTCTGCATTGTACTGTAGGGTATATAAACAAAATCAGGTATAACGCTTCCCATAACATTTTGCAGAAGTCCGCTGCCTGTTTTTATTATTCCTATTACTTCATATCTGTCCGTTGTTCCGCCGCTGCTTATTGCAATCGTTTTTCCTGTTATATTTTCGGTTCCGTAGTTTGTAACTGCAAATTTACTGTCAACCATACATACCTTTGCGTCTGCCGCTATATCCCCTATATTGAAAAATCGACCGTATAACAACTTAAGGGATATTGCACTTTCTGCATTCCTGTCTATTCCAAAAAGGTAGACGGGCAGTTTCTGATTTTGAAAATATACTGTTGATGTTTCAAAAACCAACGGCATTGCGGATTGTACAGAGGATATTTCCTTTATCCGGCTCAGCTCAGTTGACGTCAGAGGTGCTTCCGTATCGCTTACGCTTACCGCAAGACCTCCCATTCCCAGACTGTCGATCTCATCATTCAGTGCTGTTTTTCCTATATTACTTATACTCATAATAATTATAACGGCGGCAACACCCACAGATATTCCGAGCAGAGTAAGGAAGGTTCTTCCCTTATTCCAGACAAGACCTCTGAATGATTTTAATATTATTTCAAGCACTGCTCTCACCCGCCGATATGATTATTCTCTGCCCGTCACTGACATCGCCCAAATCCTTTATTATCCTATCCTTTACCCTCAGACCTGATTTTACTTCTATTCCGTTTTTATATTCGGCTCCTGTTTTTATATATTTCTTTACTGCCTGATTACCTCTTGCAATAAATACATAATCGCCCTTTTCATCCGAACGCATATATTCATATGGGAGTATGATTTTATTCTTATCTGTCGAGGTCGTTATCGTACATTCCGCACTGTATCCTATTCTGAGTTTTTCGTCGGTATCATCAAGCTTAATTTTTACCTCAACCGAAGTTTCCTTGCCGGTCAGTCCGGAGGTTTGTTTTGCTTCTTTTGATATTGAGCAGACCTCGCCGCTGAATTTTTTATTTTCCAGCGCCGTAAATTTTATACTTGCTTTCTGTCCTATTTTTATTTTTTCAATATAGGCTTCATTTATATTTACAGGAATTACAAGTGTGCTTGAATCCGAAAGCTTCATAAGCAATGTATTTTTATTTACTATCTCGTTTTCGTTGTGGGCAACCGTTGATACAACTCCGTCGCTTTTAGCATATATTGTTCTTTCCGTGCAATATTTTTTTATTTCTCTGAGGATATCCTCTGATATGTCCGACTTTGAGAACATTGATATCAGCGTATCCATTTCTGAATATGAATATGGTATCATATCGCTGCTCACCGGTTCGAGCACAGTTATAAGGGGGTCGCCCTTTTTTACAGTATCGCCCCCGCTTACATATATTTTATTTATTATGAAATAATTATCGCTCATAACGGTATTTTCCGTATTATATTCAAGCTTTCCCGAAGCTGTCACCGTATTATCGGCATCGGAAAGCTTTACGATGTAGACAGAAACCTCCAAAGCGTCGGCTGTTATCCTGCCGAATGTAAAAATACCCGTAATACAAAGTATTGTACTTAAAAACAGAATTATATATTTTTTCATATAGCTCAACTCCCTTATTTATTATTGGAGGTTGAAACAAAAATATATATGCTAATTTATAGCAACATTTTTATATTTTGTTTTTTTATATAACTAATATGTTTATAAAATAACAGCATATACAAAAAATTAATTTTAATAAAAAAAGGCTGGCAGTACTGTATATAGGTACTGCCGGCTCTGTATAAGTATATTTATTTTATTTTTCCTATGTCATGGCGATAATGTGCACCGTCAAAAGATATTTTTTCTACTGCTGTATATGCTTTTTTCAATGCCTCGTCAAGCGTCTTTCCGCTTGCGGTTACTCCGAGTACACGTCCGCCGTTTGTGTAAAATTTTCCGTTTTCGTATTTTGTTCCCGCATGGTATACAACCGCTCCGTCTATCTGTCCGTTGTCGTCAAGACCGCTTATCTCAATGCCCTTTTTATATGCAAGCGGATATCCTCCCGACGCCATAACAACACAGGCAGTCGCTTCATCAGACCATTCAATGTTAATCTCATCAAGTCTGCCGTCTATGACTGCTTCAATAATATCAACCAAATCGGTCCTGAGCCTTGGAAGTACGACCTGCGCTTCGGGGTCGCCGAAACGTGCATTATATTCTATAACCTTCGGGCCGTCAGGCGTTATCATAAGTCCGAAATACAGACAGCCCTTGAATGTACGGTTCTCACTGTTCATTGCGGCAACCGTCGGCTCAAATATGGTCTTTCTGCAAACTTCAGCAATCTCATCCGTATAATACGGATTCGGACTTATCGTACCCATTCCGCCTGTATTAAGACCCTCGTCATTGTCGTAGGCTCTCTTGTGATCCTTTGAAGATACCATAGGTATGAGTGTCTTTCCATCGGTAAATGCAAGCACGGAAACCTCAGGTCCTGTGAGAAATTCCTCTACAACAACATTATTACCCGATTTGCCGAATTTCTTATCCTCCATTATTTCTTTAAGTGCCGCTCCTGCCTCGTCATGGTTCTGAGCTATGATAACTCCCTTTCCGAGTGCCAGTCCGTCCGCCTTTACAACAACGGGATATTTTCCCTTTTTTTCAATATATTCCATAGCTTTTTTAGGATCGTCAAAAACCTCATACTCCGCCGTGGGTATATTATACTTTTTCATAAGATTCTTGGAAAATACCTTACTGCTTTCTATTATAGCCGCATTTGCACACGGACCGAAAGCACGTATGCCGTTTTCTGTCAATGTATCTACCATACCGTCCGCAAGCGGGTCATCGGGTGCTACAAAAACTATATCGACCGCATTTTCCTTGGCAAATTTTGCAATGCCTTCCTTATCCATTGCTCCTATATCAACACATTCGGCATCACGGGAAATTCCTCCGTTGCCGGGTGCGGCATATATTTTGTCAACCTTCGGGCTATCCTTAAGCTTGCGGATTATCGTATGCTCTCTTCCGCCGCTTCCTACTACTAATATTTTCATATGACACCTCCATTAATGGTGGAAAAGACGTATGCCTGTGAATGCCATCGTCATTCCGTATTTGTTGCAGGTATCAATTACATTATCGTCACGGATAGAACCGCCCGGCTGTGCTATATACTGCACACCGCTTCTCTTTGCCCTTTCGATATTATCTCCAAACGGGAAAAATGCGTCAGAACCCAGAGAAACTCCGCTGAATGTTGAAAGCCACTGCTTTTTCTCCTCACGTGTAAGCGGCTCGGGCTTTGTTGTAAAGAACTGCTCCCATACTCCATCGGCAAGTACATCCTCATAATCATCCGAAATATATACATCTATTGTATTATCACGGTCAGGTCTGCGTATATCATCTCTGAAAGGAAGCGCAAGAACCTTCGGACACTGACGAAGATACCATATATCAGCCTTATTTCCTGCAAGACGTGTACAGTGTATTCTTGACTGCTGTCCTGCACCGACGCCTATTGCCTGTCCGTCCTTTGCATAGCAGACGGAATTTGACTGCGTATATTTAAGCGTAATAAGGGATATTATAAGGTCACGCTTAGCCTCTTCTGTAAGCTCCTTATTTTCTGTCACTATATTTTTGAGCATATCCTCATCTATTTTAAGATTATTTCTTCCCTGTTCAAAATTAATTCCATAGACCTGTTTATTCTCAATTTCTGCCGGAACATATGAAGGATCTATCTTAACAATATTGTATGTTCCTTTACGCTTTGATTTGAGTATTTCAAGTGCCTCATCTGTATAATCGGGAGCAATAATTCCGTCTGAAACCTCTCTTTTAAGCAGAAGTGCAGTCTGTTTGTCGCAGGTATCGGAAAGTGCCGCCCAATCTCCATATGATGACATTCTGTCCGCACCTCTTGCTTTTGCATATGCGCTTGCAATCGGAGAAAGCTCTAA